>VGFB01000163.1 GCA_016869015.1 Armatimonadota bacterium | reverse complement strand
CCTGTCCCGCTCAACCAGCTCCTCGGCGGGAATGCCACGCCTGAGCCGCCCAAGGAGCCTCAACCTGAGTCAAGCAGATAGCCCAGAAGTTTAAAGACGCGACCCCGGACGTTGCATATGCGCGCGCACCTGCGCGATATGGGGGGCGTAATCGAGGTCGTAGCAGAGATCTGGGTAGTGGGTGATGTAGGCGCGGCCGCTCAGGCCCAGCACCTCGCTGATGTGCTTCTCGGTCTCGTCGAGGGAGACCAGGTGCAGCAGGGCCTTGATCCCGAAGACCAGGCCCCAGATCCGCATGAGCTTCCAGGGGTTGCGGCGGGAATCGAAGACCTCCTGGACCCACGCCCGCCGTTCGAGCACGACCTGCGGCCGGAAGAGAAAGCCGCAGCCCCCGGTGAAGGCGCCGTCGGTCGTCTTCACGAAAGTCCACTCGCGGTCCGGGTATTGCGCCAGCGTGACGGCCTGCTCGCAGATGGGGAAGACCAGGTCGACGTCCGGCGCGTTGCTGATGAAGTCGTCCACGGCCTCCGGCGTCAGCATCGGCAAGTCGGAGGCCGCCATGAAGACCCACTCGGCTCCCGGCAGGGCCTCGACACCGCGGAAGAGGTTGTCCACCTCGTCGGCCCCCTCCTCGATCACCTGAGCCCCGAGCGGCTCGGCAACGGGGCGCAGCAGCTCGACGTTGCCCACCACGCAGAGCCGTCCCACCGTGCTCGCCCGCCGCAGGGCTTCCAGCACCCACTGCAGCAGGGGCTTGCCGTGCAGGTCGATCATGGCCCGCACATCCACCTCCGCGGCCGCTCGCAGCTCGGGGTTGCGGATCGTACCCCCGGCGATGATGACCACGTCTGCCCGGCGCTCGCTGGTCATGGTACCGCCTCCGCCGATACGGGTAGGTTGCGTCGCTCGCGAACGTGCTTGAGGAACCACGCGCCGGCGACGCAGCACACCGCTGCGACGCCGAAGTCGACCCGCCAGCCGACGCCGGGTGCGGCCGTTGCGATGCCGCTGCCGATGACGCCGGCCAGCATCAGCGCGATGATCTGCGGAACGACCGCCGTGGCGTTCCAGAAGCCCAGATACCGCGCGATGTCGTCCTTGGGCAACAGGTTGCAGGCGAGGGCCCACTCGACGGCGGTGAAGACGCCGTAGGCCAGCCCGGCCGGGATGCCCGCCGCCAGGGCGAACCCGAAGCTCGGCGCCAAGGCAAAGCCAACCGCGCCGGCGGCCATCAGGAACTGCGCCACGAACACGAGCCCCCGGCGGCCCATGCGGTCGGAGACCCATCCCGAGGGGATGGTGCTCAGCACCGCGGCCGCCACGGAGGGCAGCAGCAGCTTCATCGTCATCCCCTCGGCCCGATCCCCGTACTTCAGCGTGTACTTCACGAACCCGAACGTGGCCGGAAGGAACATGTAGAAGCCGATGTTCGTGACGGCTCGGGAGACGCACAGCCAGAAGAAGTCCGGATGCGCATGCCGGTCGAACTCATAGGCGCCGCGCACGATCGCCCCGAGGCTCTTGTCCGGCCGGCGCGTCCGCGGGCGCTCCTTCAGCGCCCAGCAGGTATACAGCGTCGTCACCGCGATGAAGCCGGCCATGCTGGTGCACAGCAGGAACATGCGGTGGTCCTTGAACGCCATCACCTCCGCCTCGGACGCCCCGCGCAGCGCCTCGCTGCTGAGCATCACGCCGGCCAGCACCATCCCGCCGATGTCGCCGATGAGCCGCGCGGCGCCCATGAAGCCGGAGGCCTTCCCATGCTCGCGCGGGTGGACGGTGTCGGGCATGAGGGCGGTGAACGGGCCCAGGGCGAGGTTCGTGAAGAGCTGCACCAGCAGCAGCGCGGCCGCGAAGGGCCAGAAGGACTTCGCCGCGCCCAGCCAGATCAGCGGCGCCAGCGCCAGCGCGGACCCGAGGGCGACATATGGCCGCCGGCGCCCCCAGCGGTTCACGGAGCGGTCGCTCAGCGCCCCGGCGACGATCTCGGTGACGGTCGCGATGATCCCCCCGGCGGCGCCCAGGAACGCGAAGTAGTGACCCCAACGCTCCTCGCCGAACCACATGGTGAGCCGGCTCTCGAGCCCCATGTGCAGCAGCGCCCCCCACAGGAGCGTGTTGCTCAGCAGATAGACCATCAGCGAGAGGTGGTGACGCAGGGGTTGCGGCGGCAGCTGCTCGGGGTCGAACTCCTCGACGGGAGTCCCTACCTCGGTCATGCGGTTCAGTCCCTTCCAGACGTCAGGCTCGGGATGCCGAGAGACCGCGCGGCCGACCCCAAGACCCCAGACCCGAGACGCGCCGTTACATCGGCAAGACAAAGAGACGGAAGTAAAGGTAGGCCACCGGCATGGTGAAGAGGAGGCTGTCGAAGCGGTCGAGCACCCCGCCGTGGCCGGGGATCACGTCGCCGAAGTCCTTGATGCCCAACTCGCGCTTGATCATCGACTTGCACAGGTCGCCGAACTGACCCAGCACCCCCAAGACGATGCCCAGCCCCAGGAGATGTCCGAGGTTCAGGTGGAGGGTGGCGCCGAAGACGAGGGTTGCGACGACAGCCGCAAGGAGACCCCCGGCGCAGCCCTCGATCGTCTTGTTCGGGCTGACCGTCGGGAAGGGCTTCCAGGTGCCGCACAACCGACCCACGATCTGGGCGGCTCCGTCTTGGCACCAGACCGCCAGCATCACCAGCAGGAGCGCCCCGGTCCGGTCGCGGAAGCCGTCCGCCGGGACCCCGCCGGCCTCCGCGAGGGAGACCCAGCGGAGCCGCAGGAAGAACGAGAACAGCAGCGCGACGTACACGACCCCGAAGACGGTGGCGCCGGAGTTCGCGATGACCGAGGACCCCTCCGGCCGCCAGAACTGGCCGATCATCCCCAGCAAGACCGCGCCCGCGACGCACGCGGTGATCACCCCCGATCGCCACTCCGGGGCGTGCGCCAGGAACTGCGTGGCCGCCATGATGCCCAGGGCGCAGGCCCCTCCGGCGGCGTCCAGGGGGTGAATCCCCTTCAGCCGCATCGCGCGGTAGAACTCCTGCAGCCCGATGAGCATGAGAGCCGTTGCGGGGAGGAACAGCCACCAGCTGCCCAGGTACAACAGGAGGAGCAGCACGGGGACGGCTATGAGGGCGGTGATGACCTTGGTTCGCAGCATCCGAAGCCCCCCAGGGAGAAGCTGCCGAACAGCGTCATCGCTGCGGCGCGTCTTTCGCCCCTGAGCGCGGCAGGTCCTCCCGGGGCGTCGGCGAGTTGTCTTCGGGTCGGCGAACGCCTATGACTCGTGCGTGGGGGGGGGAATGGCACCGTTCATGAGGGCGCGGCCGAAGGCCTCGATCTCGTCTTCGGTGATCCCGACCGCGGCGGGCTGGGCGTCCTCGGTTTCGCGCTCCTGGAGGCGGCGGCTTACGTCGAGGATGTTCTCCACGCCCTCGTCGGCCGAGAGGGCGCCCGAGGCCACCTGCCGCAGCCACGGCAGGGCCCGATCCACCGAAGCCGCGAGGGCGTTGAGCACGCGGCGGTAGGCGGCGTAGGAGAGCTCACCGCCCTCGATGAGCAAGGTGATGCCGAAGACGACGCGACCGTGCGGCGCCTCGCTGAAGCCCCCCAGGATGAAGCAGGAGTTCAGGAGCAGCAGCGCCTTGCGCAGCTCGTGGCGGTAGCGCGGCAGGCGCTGAGGGAGCGCGAGGTTGGGCACGACGAATCGCACGACGCCGTGCTCCTCATCGTAGCTCACCTCGACCCCCAGCGTCCCGTCGGGAAGCCGGAGCTCCACTTCCAGGACTCGCGTCTCACCCGCGCGCTCGACGAACGGTACGCCGTCGCGCTCCAGGTGACGTCGAATCTGCTCCCAGGTGATCATGACAGGCTCCGGAACGCGCTGGGTGGCACCGGCGTCCCGCCGGTGAAGGACGTGGTGCTCAGGAGCGCGACGCTCCTGCCCCATGACTTGGCAACCGTGCCGCGACAGGACATGGTGGGTGTTCGTCGAGGGCTGCAGGGGGACCTCCGCGCGTCACTGCGCCCCCATCGCTTCCCCGGACCGACGGAACAGTTCGCCGACGCGCGGCTCCGTCACCCAGCCCCAGAGCTGGTCGCCCAGCCGCTCCTCGACGAAGCCGGGGTTCCGCTCGAAGGTGGTCTTCATCAGGGTCACGAGCTGGGCGACGAGCTGCTCGCGCTGCTCCTCCGCCTGCTCGGGCGCCAAAGCGGCGATGCGGTTGATGAGGCCCTGGAAGTCGGACAGGGCGCGGTCGGCGTCGGGCCCGGCTGTGAAGGCCAGCTGGTCGCGGACCTCGCCGAAGGCGTGCAGCCGCATCTCCTGGCCCTCCTCCGCCGGCGCCTGGCGGGACGCCATGCACATCCCGATGATCTCCTCCGCGAGGCCGATCAGCGGCAGGATGGCGAGCTGTTCCCGCTGCTCGCCGGTGAGGAGCCCCCTCAGAGCCCCGACGGCTTCGGTGCGCGCCTCTTCGTAGGCCCGGTCCAGGACGCCGTCATCGGGCGGCTGAGCCGCCTCAACCGCTTCCCGCATGGCGTCGGTGGGCTCTTCGCCGCGCAACAGGGCCTGCTGAACCGTCGCCAGCGCGGTGAGCAACTCCGGGGGCTCCGCGAGCTGGCGTGCCGCCTCGCGCTTCTGCCGAGCCGCCTCGATGGCGGTCGCAGCCTGCCCGCGCTGCTCGGCCGTCATGCCGAGGCGCGCAAGCATCTGCAGGAAGCGGATGTCACGGCGCAGCGTCTCGGCCGACAGCTCCTCGTCCTCGATCCCCTGGGCGCGCAGCACCGGTCGCAGCGCGAACGTCGCAGCGACCAGCGCCACCGCAACCAAGGACCCTGTCACAAGCCTGCGTGGGGTCAGCATCAGATGGCCTCCATCGAGCAGCAGACTGCGGGTGGCAACGGCCGACTGCAAGCGGCAACAGCCTACGACGCAGCTCAGGAGAGCCGCGGGCACGAAACGACGACCGCTCACCACCCGCCACAGCGCTCGCTGGTAGCGCGCGATCTCAGGAACGGCAACGGCTCAGGGCGCGGCTGCCGCGTCGAGCAGGAACGTCGCCCGAGGGTGGCAAGCGGCGCGGGTCGCGGGGAGATCCGGGTCACCCTCCAGCACACGGCGGACGATGCCCGCCTTTCCGGCGCCGGAGACCAGGAAGACCAGCTCCCCGGCCGCGGCCAGCACCGGGTAGGTCAGCGTCAGGCGCGGTGTGGCCGGCCCCGGGACGTAGTTGGCGGCGACCCACCGATCCTCCTCCCTCAGAGCTTCGCTGCCTCGGAAGAGAGAGGCCGTGTGCCCATCATCTCCGATCCCCAGCAACACTACATCGAGGCGAGGCTCGCGAGAGCCCCGGTCGAACTCGCACGTCGCCGCCAGTTCCCACTCATAGTCCTTCGCCGCCGCCTGCAGATCCTCCGCTTCGCCCCGCATCCGGTGAACATGCCCCGGGGCGAGCGGTACGTGCGAGAGCAGCAGGGACTCCACCAGCCCGAAGTTACTGTCCGGGGAATCGGGCGGCACGGCTCGCTCGTCCGCGAAGAAGAGATGCGTGTCGGCCCACGGGAGGCCGTCGCGGTACTCGGGCGAGGCCAGCAGACGATAGAGCGGCTGAGGGGTGGAGCCTCCGGAGACGGCGATCCGAAACCCCGGGCCGCACCTCCGGGCCGCGCGCACGAGGTGATCGGCGGCGAGGCGGGCGAGGGCGCCGGGGTCAGGAGCAACGACAAGCATCGGCTTCGTCATCGGGGTTCTGCCAGCGGTGACCGGTCCACTGGAGGAGGCGGTCGGCCTCCGGCGGTCCCCACGAGCCGGACGGGTACTCCGGCGGGCCGTCGGCGCAGCTCTCCCAGTGGCGCAGGATCGGCGTGATGAACCTCCAGGAGGCCTCGACGCCGTCGCCCCTCGCGAACAGCGTGCGGTCGCCGGTCAGAGCGTCCAGGATCAAGCGCTCGTAGGCCTCCGGCGGCTCGTGCGTGAAGGCTCGGGCGTAGTAGAACTCCATGGGGACGGGCTCGATCTGCAGGCCCGGTCCGGGTTGCTTCGCCGCGAAGCAGAGGCGGATACCCTCGTTCGGCTGAATGCGGATGGTCAGGCGGTTCTCTCGCACGCCCTGTCGGCGGCCGCCGAAGACCAGGTGCGGCGCGGGCTTGAAGGCGACGACGATCTCCGTCTCTCGCCGTCGCAGGCGCTTCCCCGCGCGCAGGTAGAAGGGCACGCCCCCCCAGCGCCAGTTGTCGATGTGAACGCGCATGGCCACGAAGGTCTCCGTGCGGGAGTCGGCCGGAACGCGCGGCTCCTGACGATAGCCGAAGACCTCCTCGCCGCCGACCGTGCCGGGCCCGTACTGACCCCGCACGACGGAGAGGTCTATCTCCTCGGGGGACAGCGGGCGCAGCGACCGCAGGACCTTCAGCTTCTCATCCCGCAGGGCGTCGGGGTCCATCGCCACGGGCGGCTCCATCGCGACCAGCGCGAGCATCTCAAGGACGTGGTTCTGCACGACGTCGCGCAGCGCGCCGGCCGCATCGTAGAAGCCGGCCCGGCCCTCGACGCCCACGGACTCGGCCATGGTGATCTGCACGTGGTCGATGTGGCGTTCGTTCCAGAGCGGCTCGAAGATGCTGTTCGCGAAGCGGAGCACCGCCAGGTTCTGCACGGTCTCCTTCCCGAGGTAGTGGTCCATGCGATAGACCTGCTCCTCGGAGAGGAGCCCGGTGACGAGGCGGTTCAGCTCGCGGGCGCTGGGCAGGTCGCGCCCAAAGGGCTTCTCGACGACCACGCGGCTCCAGCGCTCTCCGGTCGCCTCGGAGGTGACCAGGCCGCGCGCCTTCAGCTGCTCGAACACCGTCCCGAAGATCTCCGGGGGCGTCGCCAAGTAGAACAGTCGCCCGATGGGTCCTCCGCAGTGTTGATCGGCCCACTGGAAGACCTCGCCGATGGCGTCGTAGGTGGCCGGGTCCTCCAGATCGCCGTGGACGTACTGGATGCGCGAGGCGATCTGCTTCCAGAGCGCGTCATCCACGGGCCTCTTGCGGGCGAACCGGGCTACGCCCTCGCGCAGCCACTCCGTGAGCTCTCCCAGGGCGCCGGCGCGCCGCCCGATGCAGACGATGGGCAGACCGCAGGGCAGCAGATCATCGGCGGTGAGGGAGTAGATGGCGGGGATGAGCTTGCGCCAGGTGAGGTCGCCGGTGGCGCCGAAGAGCACGAAGGCGGCCGGGTTCTCGCAGCGCGCCGTATCGACCGTCGGGCACCAGTCGCGCCCGGGCATGAGGCCCTCGGTCCGCACGGGCTCGCTCACGGCCGGGCCTCCCCCTCGGCGGGCTTGACCGCGTGGCCGCCGAACTGCCGGCGCAGGGCCGCCAGGAGCCGCAGGGCGTAGGAGTTGTCCTGGCGGGAGTCAAACCGCCGCATCAGCGAGTGGACGATCACGGGCGCCGGCACGCCGAGGTCGACCGCCTCCCGGGCCGTCCATCGACCCTCGCCGGAGTCCTCGACATAGGCCTCGAGCGACTCGAGGCCCGGGTCCTCCTCCAGCGCGCGCTCGGCCAGCTCCAGGAGCCAGGAGCGGACGACGCTGCCCTGATTCCACAGATGGGCGATCTCGGGCAGGGGCAGCTCGTAACGGCCGGCCGCCATGATCTCA
>VGFB01000162.1 GCA_016869015.1 Armatimonadota bacterium | reverse complement strand
AGAGGCGGAGTTGCGGAGAACGGCACGAAGGGAGTCATGGGCATGTCTCAGTTCGACAGGCGTGAGTTCCTGAAGCTATCGACCGCCGGCGCGCTGGCGGGGAGCGCGCTGGGCGCAGTCACGGCGCAGGGACAGGAGGCGAAGCCGATCCGGATCGGGTTCGTGGGGTGCGGCGGGATGGGCAACGCGCACCTGGGGACGCTGCAGCGGCTGAAGGAGGCCGGAGAGCCGGTCGAGATCGCCGCGGTCTGCGATGTGTACAAGCTGCGTCTTGACGGCGCGGCCCAGCGCACCGGGGCCAAGCCCTACGTCAACTACAAGGACCTCCTCGCGCAAGACGACCTCGACGCCGTCGGCATCGCGACCCCCGACCACTGGCACGCGCCGATCGCGGTGGACGCGCTGAACGCGGGGAAGGATGTCTACTGCGAGAAGCCGATGACCTACTGGGGCAAGCTCGAGGAGCCCCAGGCCATTGTGAAGGCGGTCGCCGACAACCAGCGCGTCCTGCAGGTCGGCACGCAGTTCATGTCGGACGACATCTACGGTCTCGTCAACGAGCGCATCAAGGCCGGCGCCCTCGGCGGCCTGGTCCACGCCCAGGCGGGGGACCTGCGGAACGGGGACATCGGCGTCTACTCGCCCCGGAGCAATGACGGCCAGGCCAAGCCGGGCGAGAACCTCGACTGGGACATGTGGCTGGGCCCCGCGCCGAAGGTGGCCTGGGACCCCGGGCGCTACTTCGCCTTCCGCTCGTTCTGGGACTACTCAGGCGGCACCGGGACGGACTTCTTCCCCCACATCCTCACACCCCTGGTCGCCTCGATGGGGCTGACCTTCCCTCGCCGGGTGACGGCCTCGGGCGGCCTGTACCAGTGGAACGACGGCCGGCAGGTGCCCGACATCTTCACCGTGCTCATCGAGTACCCCGGCGGCCCGTCGGTCACGCTGACCGCGTCGCTTTCGACCGACGCCGGACTCCCGATGATGATCCGCGGCAAGAACGCCACCCTCACCTTCGAGGGCCCCGGCGCCGTGATTCGGCCTCAGGGCTCCGCTGGGGACAAGGCGAAGTACGAGGAGATCCCTCGTACTCGGGGCTTCTCCCTGGACGAGCACTGGAAGGACTTCCTCACCTGCGTGCGCACCCGCGAGCAACCGCGCAGCCACGCGCAGCTGGGCTACTACGTGATGACCGCGCTGCACATGGGCATCCGCTCATACCACGAGGGCCGGGCGCTGGAGTTCGATCCGGACACCGAGACGGTGAAACCGGCGTAGGGGCGGACCCGCGTGTCCGCCCGAGCCGTGGGCGCACCCATGGGCGCGCCCCTACCGGAGGCGTGCACAATGCAGTACGTGAAGTTCGGCAACACGGGCATCATGGTCTCGCGGCTGTGCCTGGGCGCGATGGAGTTCCCGGACACGCTCGAGGAGTCGGAGGCCGTTGCGCTGCTCGACGAGGCGCTGGACAGCGGGATCAACTTCGTCGACACGGCCGACGCGTATGGGCGCGGGTCGAGTGAGGAGTTCCTCGGCCGGGCCCTGACGCCCGAGAAGCGCGACAAGATCATCCTTGCTACCAAGTGCTGGGTGGTCATGAAGCCCCCGGACCGGAACACCGGCGGCTGCTCGCGGTACCACATCATCCAGGCGGTCGAGGACAGCCTCCGCCGGATGAGGACCGACCGCATCGACCTGTACCAGCTCCACCACCCGCATCCGGAGACGCCCGTCGAGGAGACCCTCTCGGCCCTGGACGCCCTCGTGAAGCAGGGGAAGATCCGCTACATCGGGGTCTGCAACTACTTCGCCTGGCAGGTCGCTCACGCGCTCGGGGTCAGCGCGCTGCACCACTGGGAGCCGTTCGCGTCGATGCAGGTGCGCTACAACCTGCTGGACCGGGGCATCGAGCGCGAGACGGCGCCGTTCTGTCGGCGCTTCAACATCGCGATCATGGGGTATGGCCCCCTCGACGGCGGCATCCTCAGCGGAAAGTACAAGCGCGGCGAACCGATCCCAGAGGGGTCGCGCGTCTCGAAGATCAAGCAGATGCAGGACTACCTCACCGACCAGACCTTCGACATCCTCGACGAGCTGACCGCGATGGCCGCGAAGTACGACCTCGCCCTGAATCAGCTCGCCGTGGCGTGGATCCTCACCAAGCCGTTCGTCACGACCCCCATCCTGGGCGGGAAGAAGCCCGAGCACTTCCGGCCGATGTACGGGCTCTGCGAGGTCGTGCTCGACCCGGCGGACGTGGCCCGCATCGACGAGCTCTCGCAGCACACGCTCTACCGGCCCCACAGCAACCAACCGATGACCGAGGGATCGAGCCTGGCGCTCAACCGTTGGTAGGGGAAGGTCTCGCGTCTCGGGTCTCGGGTTCCAGGTCACGGACAGGAAGGCTGATGTCCTCGCGAGGTAGTTGGCTTCTGCTGCCGCTTGCCGGGCTCCTGATCCCCACCCTCCAGCAGGATGCGACGCCCCCGCCGCCCGCCGCTGAGGGCAAGGCCGAGGCCCTGCGCGAGCGGTTGCGCTCGGGGCCGGGACCCGTGCGCATCACCGTGTTCGGCGACTCGCTCGCGGCCGGCTGGGGGCCGAGGGACCCGAAGACCGAGGCCTACTCGGCGGTCTTTGGCCGGGCGCTCCGGGCGAGGTACCCCCACTGCGAGATTGAGCTCATCGCGGCGGGCGGCCCCGGCGATCCGTCGGATGTGGGGCTGATCCGGCTGCAGAACGACGTGCTGCGGCGGAAGCCGGATGTCGTCGTGATCCAGTTCGGGGGCAACGACGAGCGCCTCAAGCGCTCCGCGCGGGACCTCGAGGACGACCTGGTGGAGATGGTTCGGCGCCTCCGCGACGCGCTTCCCGACGCCCTGTGCTTGATCGCCACGCCCCCGATGAACGACCCGGAGCCCGGTACGCCGTATGTGCGCGCGGCCGTCCTGGCGGCTCAGGCCGCCGGGGTTCCGGTGGCGGACCTCGACGGGGCCCTACGCGCGGCCGATCGGGACTTCCGCGGCCCGTTCTGCTGGGGGGCGCACCCCGGCGCCTTCACCCACCTGGCCATGGGCCGGGAGTTGCTGCGGGCCTGGGATGTGCTGATGGCGACGCCCAGCCCCCTGGAGGTCCGGATCAGAGGCTACAGCCGGATGCTGGGGGCGGGCGAGGCGCCGACGATGCGGGCCGAGGCGAGGAACACGTCCGGGACGGACCTCGTGGCCGATCTGGAGTACGGGGCCACGCTGGCGGCCGGCCACGAGCGCCTCACGGTGGCGGCCGGCGCGGCTCTCGGGCTGGAGAGGGAGGTCCCCCTCCCCCGCCTCGTTCCGGAGACGCGGACGCAGACGTTCAGACTGTGGGCCGTCGGCGCCTCCCCGGAGCGGGAGGCCTCCGATCTGGACATGAAGTGGCTATCCCTCGCACCCGTTGTTGTGCCTGATGAGGGATCCGAGCCCCGCACGTGGCGCCGCTTCGGCGCAGACTCGCTGGTGAAGGGAGAGTGGTCGTGGGGCGGCGATGAGGACCTGGGGGGCCGGTTCGCCGTGCTGCTGGACGATGACGCCCTGACGTTCGTCGTCGAGGTCACGGACGACGACGTGGACCCGGCCCGAGGGGCTGCACACCTCACCGACGGCGACTCGGTGGAGGTGTGCCTCGACCTCCGCCCGTCGGCTGACCAGGGGAAGCCGGTCTACTCTCCGGAGGTCGTGCTGCTGATCGTGAAGCCGGGGGACGGGCCGGATGACGAGGCCGCCTGGGAGCCGCTGGACGACCTGACGCCCCGCATGGCGGGCGTGACCGCGCACAGCGAGCGCACGGCACGCGGGTACACCGCGCGGCTGACGATCCCCCGCAGCGCCCTGCGTCGGGGCGAGGGCGAGGGGCTGACCGGAACCGGGTTCGACGTACACCTCAACGATTCGGACTTCGGCCTCGGGCGCGAGCGGCAGATGGTGTGGGCCGGCACGGCCGACAACTTCCTCGATCCCTCCGCCCTGGCCTCGCTGGCCGGCCCCGGGGAAACGCCGCCGCGTTGGCGGGTCTCCCTCCGGTAGACCCGCCTCAGCCCTCGAATCGAACCGCCTGAACCTCCGCCGCCTCCACCGCAAGCGACACGACCCCGTCCCGCATCACAAGCGGCGCCTCGGCCTCCGTTCCGTCGAGCCGCAGCACCCGCGCGCGCATCAGGCCGGCGGGCCACGGCAGGTCGCCGGTGCGGATGCTCAGCTCCCACGGCGCGTGCTCCGGTCGGCGATCCACGACCGTGACCACCGCCCCCGGGGGCGTCTGCCGCACGAACACCCGGGCCTCCACCTTCTCGGGCATCCCCGACAAGCCCAGCCGGTCCGCCATCCGGCCCTGATACAGCACATCGCGCACCTTGGCGCGCAGCGCAACGAGCGCCTTCACGTGCTGCCCGTAGGGATCGTCGGGGTTCAGCGGGTGCAGGCCGAGGGTATCGAACCGCTCGCCGAGGAGGAACACGTGGTTCATCGTGTCCTGGTGACGACCCGGGGAGAGGTCGGGCCAGATGCGCTTGATGCCCTCCCACGTGTTGCAGGTCCCGGAGAAGACCGGGTAGACATCGCTGAAGCTGAAGGCGAAGATCTCCGGACAGGACCACGTTCCCGCGCCGAAGGCGAACTCGGTCCCGAGGCACCAGTTCGTGTAGGGCATCAGCGCCGCGCAGGCGACACCCTCGTACAGCAGTGGCCCGTCGAAGTCGCGGCGGATGCGCTTCAGCAGGTCGAGTTGCCCGGCCGAAAGGCTGCGCGGGCGCGGCAGGTGCAGTGCGTAGGAGGCCGGCCCGAGGCCGTAGCCATGCACGGGGAAGCTGTCGAGATACCATACGTCCGCGCCGTACTCCCGGTGCCAGCGGTCGATCCACGTGGCGAGGTAGTCCTGCCACCACAGGGAGTTGGGGTCCATCGCCCAGTAGCCGTCGGGGTAGGCCGACTCGCTGTGCCCTGAGGCGCCGCCCTTCCCGTAGGCGCCGCCGGGGCCGGCGAACACGTTGCGCGAGACCTCCTCGAAGAAACGCGGGATGGGCGGGAGGTCGGCGAGCCGGTACTGCTCGATCGCGTTCGTCAAGGCGCGGTTCCGGTCGATGGCGGCATCGAAGGTGATCACATTGCTGTAGAAGCCGATGTGGCCGCCGTCCGCGTGGACCTGCGCGATGCCCTGCTTCAGCTCCTCCACGGTGCCGAGATCCGGGTTCGGGTGGAAGTAGCAGTAGTAGGCCCCGCCGAGGATCATCTGCGACCAGAGCTGCAGGTAGCTGAACCCGTAGTGCTTCGCGGTCTTCAGCATCTCCGGCAGCTCGCTGAACCGGTACGTGGGCGCGCCGCTGCCGGTCCAGCCGTCACACTCGCGCAGCCATTCCGGCTGCTCGCGCGGCGGGGTGTGGGCCAGCGCCCACTCGCGGAAGCGCTCCGCCCCCCAATGCCAGGCGTCCGGATGCGCGGCCAGCTCGATGTCCGGAGACTCCCACACCGCGCCCGGCTCCAGCAGGCACCACCAGCGGTTGCCGAGACTGACGGCCCCGTTCTCGGCGCCCGCGACAATCTCAAGCTGCGCCGTCGCATCGGACAGCGGCGCCAGCCACAGGCCGCCGGTCGGCCCGTAGAGGTCCTGCCAGGGCACGCAGCAGGTCCCCGGGTACTGCAGCGTCCGCTCGACGGGCAGGCTGCCCGCCGGGTTCGGCAGGACCTCCCCCTGGATGTAGCCCGTCGCCAGGCGGGTCTGCGCCATCTCGCCGCCGGTCCCGAGACCCGACACCATCGGGAACGTCACGCGCGGCACTCGAACCGCTTCCGAGGCCATCAGCGGGGCCGCGTTCTCCAACCGCAACCGAAGCGTCGCGACCGGGGAATCGTCGGGCAGGGACACCGCAACCTGCGCGCGGATGTCGGGCGGTAGCGTGTAGCTGAACACCGCGCGCTGACCGTCATCCGTGCGTTCAACGGTCGCGCCTGTGAGTGTCTCCGCACTCGGCAGCAGCTCCCTGACCGCAGACGGAGGATAGAAGCGAGCGTAGTCCGCGAAGCTGACCGTGTCGAGCGATAGCAGCGGCGGGGAGGGCCGCTCGTCCCGCAACGTCAGGCCCAGCTTCGGCGCCTCGAGGGCCAGGACACCACCCGTGGCCGCGTCCAACGAGAGCCGAAGCTGCTCACCGGCGAGGGTGAGGACCTCCGGGTCGAGTCTGCGCATCGTCGTCTCCGCAATGGGCACCGTCCCCGGCGCCGTGTCGTCCCCGCGCGCCAGAACCGTGTACTTCCCCGGCGGGAGGCCCGCCGTCTCCACGAGCGCCTCGGCCTGTTCGTTGGTCACGGTGCTCTGGGTCGACAGGACCGCCTGCTCCTGTCCCTCAGGACGTACCTCGAACCGGACCCCCACGCCGTCCGGCACGCCGGGCGTTGAGAACCGCATCCGCCAGCTGCCGCCTCCGGCGGTGCGGCTGATCTCCAGCATGCCTCGCCCTGCAAGCGCCCGCACCTCCGCGTCGCTCAACGGGTGGGCGTAGAGCCGCACATCATCGAGCCGCGTGCGCGCCCCCTCGTGCGGGAGGTGCCAGCCGCTGTCGCCCAGCGCGAACGTCTCGCCCAGGGACCGGGGCAGCGGCGGCGCCGGGGTGGCGGCGACGAGGCCGCCGTCCACGTACAGCCGCATCCCGGCCTCCGACCACGTGCCGGCGAGATGATGCCACTGGCCGGGGACAAGCTCGTAGGCGCCCGGTTTGCCGATCGGCATCCCGACCTGGCCGGTCTCATCCGCGTACCGCAAGAGCAGCCAGCCGGAGTCGTAGTACTTGTAGAGGATCAGCCAGCCGGTCCGCCCGTCATCCGCGCCGGCCTCGAAGAAGACGTGGAAGTTGGGATCATCGCGCGTCCAGTTCTCGGGGTAGACCCAGAGGCTCACGCTGCCGGAGGCCGGGAAGGCGTTGCCGACTGTCGAGTAGCGCACCCGCGTGCCGCCGGCGCCGCAGACCAGCGCGCTGCCGTTGCGCCCCGGCGCGTACTCGGCCGCCGGCCCCTCCACAGCGGTCGGGGCTCCGGCGCCTCCGAGGCTCCAGGCATCGAGGGTGTCATCGAAGGTCGCATGGAAGAGAAGCCCCGGCTCCGCCTGCGCCACGGCCCCACCCGGCAGACCCAGAGCGGCCATGAAGCCCAGCGCGACCATGAGTGCCTCCTCGGGGATCCGTCACTCCCCGTTGTCGCGCTCGAAGAGATCGGCGACGAAGTGGCGCGCGTCGAAGAGGGCGAGGTTCTCCGGCTTCTCCCCCAGGCCGATGAGCTTGATGGGGATTCCGAGCTGGTCGGCGATCGTGAGCACGATCCCGCCCTTCGCGGTGCCGTCCAGCTTCGCGATCATCAGGCCGGTGATGGCGATCGCTTCGTGAAACACCTTGGCCTGGGCCAGACCGTTCTGCCCGGTCGTCGCATCCAGCACCAGCAGGGCCTCATCCGGCGGCCGGCCGATCGCGCGCTCGACCACGCGGACGACCTTCTTCAGCTCCTCCATCAGGTTCGCTTTCGTGTGCAACCGACCCGCGGTGTCGACGATGGCCAGATTGGCCCCGCGGCTCAACGCCGCCTGCAGGCCGTCGTGCACCACCGCGCCCGGATCGGCGCCCTGCTGTT
>VGFB01000161.1 GCA_016869015.1 Armatimonadota bacterium | reverse complement strand
CCAGACGCTGCTGTCGCGACTTGAGGAGTACGCGATCTGGGCCGCAAGCACGCCGACGCTCCGGGGCACCGTGCCGGACCAACAGCAGCGCCACCCCCTCGGGCTGAGCGGAGGCGGGCTGGCCGATGCAGTCCGCCTTCTACAAGCGGGGGCGCAGGTGCAGGGCGGCGAGGGCTACATCGCCGATGCCCTATCTGACGCCATTGGCATGATCGACTGGGCCCTCGACCTAGGTGCTGAGGCACGAGCCCAGAGCCCGATCTCGCCTGCCGTGCCGTCCGGGCAGCTCGTCTTGTCCTTCGACGATAGGTTCATGGGCGAGGCGTGGAGGAGGATCGCGGCATACGAGTGTAGCGAGGGGGCGCTCTACGTGCTTGCGGCTCTCGCGCTCGCAGTGTCGTCTCCGCCGCCCCTGTTCCTCGCGATTGATGACTTCGACCACGCGCTGAACCCGCGCTTGGCGCGAGCTCTTGTCGAGCGGTTCTGTGACTGGGTCACTAAGCACTCATGGGGTCGTCCGGAACGCCAGGTGCTCATCACCACTCACAACCCCCTCATCCTGGACGGCCTGGACCTGACGGATGATCGGATCAGGTTGTTCGCGGTTGAGCGGACCAGTAAGGGGAGGACGGTTGCGGAGCGGGTGCTTGTCGATGACCGGCTGCTAGCTCGCGCCAAGGAGGGATGGACACTGTCGCGCCTCTGGGTCATGGGCGAGATCGGGGGCGTGCCGAATGTCTGAGGCGCCCGCCATCGGCATCGTCTGTGAGGGTGACACAGACGAGATCGTGCTGAGGGCCATCCTCTCCGTTGTCGCGGGAGAGCACCGAGCGCGCCTCGTGCAGCCGGAGCGGACGAGGTTCGCGGGAGGCGGGTACGGCGTGTACGGCGGAGGCTGGAAGGGTGTCCGCGAGTGGTGCCGGGCACAGGGAAGGCTCTCGGAGGCGCTTGCGTCCGCCCCCCTCAGCCGGTTCGCTGCGCTGATCATGCACTTGGACGCCGAGGTTGCGGGGGAGCGAGAAGTCGGCTGTGAGCAGCCCTGCCCCCCAGCCTCCGCCTCAGTCGAAGCGCTACGGGCCTTCGTCCTTTGCGAGTGGTGCGGGGAGGACACCCTTCCGCCGCGCGCCGTGTTCTGCATCCCCTCGAAGAGCACGGAGGCATGGGTGTTCGTGGGGCTCTACCCCGAGGACAAACACGCCACGCCCGACGTTGAGTGCCGGCCGAAGCCGGAGACGCTGCTGAAGCAGAGGCCCGACGAGCTGGTGAGCGGGGCTGAGAACAGGAAGAACACGGCAGCTTTCCGGGAAGTTGCTCCGCGGGTTGCGGCGGCGTGGCCGAGGGTGTGTGAGGTGTGCACGCAGGCCGCGCGGTTCGATCGCGACCTGCGTGCGGTGCTGCGCTGAAGGGGTTGGCGCTCTACCGGATGCGGTACATGGCGCTGGCGGCGAACTCGTCCTTGACCATGCCGGCGGTGAACTCGAAGCGGTCCTTGAAGGGGAACCGGACGCCGGCGTTCAGGTCGTTGCCGTCCCACTCGCCCAGGAGGTGCAACTTGTCGGCCAGCTTCACGTCCGCCCCGCCGAAGAAGCCGTCGAGGAGCGAGTTGGGCTTGGCGTAGCCGGCCGACGCCGTCACGCCGAAGCCAGCGAGATCGAAGCCCTTCTGCACCACGATGTAGGGCGTCAGCTCCATCCGGTCGGTGAAGTCGATGATCCCCACGGCCACGGCGGGCTGGGTGAGGTTGTTCTGTCGGAAGCGCCACTTGCTGCTGAAGATCACTTCGTCCCCGCCGGTCTCGGGGTTGATCCACGAGATGTTGGCCTCCCCGTTCATTCCGGCGCCGCCGGTCAGCGAAGCGCTCTCGCCCCAATCGCTGACCCACCAGCCCCCGAGCTGCACGTTGGCCATGTCCTCGACATCAGCGGTCGGCGTGGTCAGCAGGCCGGTCGGGCCCAGAGCCGTCGGCGAGGCGTGGGCCGACAGGCAGCACAGCGCCAAGGCGGCGGACATCAGGACCAGGGCTGTCATCTTCGCGCGCGTCATCTCTTCGGTCTCCCTTCGATGGTTGCGGCTGGACCCCACTTGCATGGACACCCGCCGGCGGGCGCAGTTCCCGGCGACAGCCCGCCGGGCCGGCCGAGTGAGGGCGCTGTCCCCTGCCGGATTCCGCGCAGGCGCTGACTTTCCTGCCTCAACCTGCCCGCTTCGCGCAACGAGGACTGAGGCGGGGAACCGACGAATGGCGGAACCGGGACGTGTTCCGAGCGTCCGATAGCAGTAAGGCGGGCCGCTTTCCGCTCGGACGGAGGCCGGAGGACCCGATGACCGCATACCTCGAGTACGCGATGTTCCGCCTGATGGGCTACTGGCACCTGATGGCGATCTGGGTCGGGCTGACCAGCTTGCTGTACCTGCTGCAGGTGCGGGCCCACAGCTTCCGGTCACACGGCACGTTCCGGCTCTTCATCACGGCCGGGATCATGGCGGTCGTGATCCCGGGCGTGTCCTACGCGCTCGGGTGGGTGATTGACCTGACCCTCAACGGCAACGCCCAACGGCTCCTTGCCATCCTCGCCGGCCCGTTCATGATCATCGTCGCCTTCGCCCTCGCGGTGACCCTCATCCAGCGCTTCCTGGGCGTCGATGCCGAGACGGCCCTGCGCTGGGCGTGGATCATCACGCTCATCACCTACGCCATCCCCGTGGTCTTCTGCTTCGTCCTCTCCATCTTCTACCAACCGTGGCTCACCGGACAACAGCAGTTGTACTGACGGCAGCCAGGAGTTCGCGGTTCGCAGTTCGAGGTCCGGAGTCCGCCCTTCGCCGTTCACGGCCCGGCCAGGACCCACAGGTCGTCCCAGCGGACGAAGCCGGCCGGGTCGGTGGCGGTCGTCTCGGCGCCCGTGACCCGCCCGGCGAGGACCACGAAGAGGTCGCGCCCCACGTTGGGGTCCTGGCCTGCGGCGCCGGTGCGCACGTGCGTCTGGTAGGTGCCCCAGCTCCCGCCCGTCAGGGGCGCGGGCGAGATCGAGACCGGCTCCCCGAGGGGCTGGGTCGGGTCCCCGGCGGCAAGGTACATCTCCCCCACCGCGTTGAGGCCCGCGAGGGGTGACTGGACCGTCATGTCCCCGCAGAGCAGATATTCGCAGTCCGGGCGGACAACCCCGAGCTTCTGGTAGGCGAGGGCGCTCGCGTGCTGAGTCGGCAGCAGGTTTACGCACGCCATTCCCACATAGGTGTGCATGCCCCCGGTCCCCGTCCACGGGGAGGTCGGCTCTCCGTCCGGCTTGCTGAAGGGCTGGTCGAAGCTTGGATCGGCGAGGAGGTTATCCGGCAGAAGCACCCACTCGTCCGGTGCCGCTGCATCAGCCTCACCCACGACGAAGCGCGGGTACTCCTGGGTTTCCAGCCACGTGGAGTTCAGGCCGGGCGTGCCGGGAGGCTGGGCGTCCAGGTCGACCAGCCGCCGGAGCTGCGGGAGGGGTTGGAGACGATAGTGCTGCTGCTCGCCGAGCTTGTAGACCGGCTGAGCGGCGGCCGGGTCGGGGGCGTGCTGCAAGAAGGTCAGCCCAAAGGCGTAGGAGGTCAGCCGGTCGCCCGTGCAGGGCGTGTAGGGCGAGTTGAGCTCGGAGGGGATCGCGATCCCGCGCCCGCGCAAGGGGCTGTCCTCGGTGAGACGATAGTCACCGCCCGCACGGTCGAGGATCTTCGGCTCCGCGAGGACGTCGTGCTTGCCGAGGGAGACGTAGGGGTTGCCCGACTGCACCTCCGCGTACAGCCCCGGATCGACGACCACCGAGTGCATGTCGCAGTGCCGGGCCATGCGCCAGGTGGGCAGGCGGCTGTACATCGTGTCCCAGCCCTCGACGAAGTTGAGGTGCGCGCCCGTGCGATGGAAGGGCGGGAGGGTCCAGCAGAAGGCGTTGTAGTCCGACCAGTTGCCCCAGCCGAAGGGAGCGCTGCGGGTGATGCTGATGTAGCAGCCAGGGCAGTCGATCAGCAGGTTGTTCACGACGAGGTTGTTCCGCACCGCCATGAGGCAGTCCCGGTGCGGAACGTCCCGGATGTCCTGGGTATAGGTGGCGTGGCGGGGGAAGCCGGTGATGGTGATCCCCTCGCCACAGCCATCGATGACGTTGTGGGCGATGAGCGTGTCGGAACTGTAGACCCAGATCGCGCGCCCGCAGTTGCGGAAGACGTTGTTGGCGATGACGGCCCAGCGGCAGATCTCCCAGTACACCCCCACGGCGCAGTTGTCGAAGCGGTTCTCGGCGATGAGGATGTTCGCGTCGCTGATGTCCAGCCACAGGGCGCTGCCCGCCTCGTCGTGCCAGTAGTTTCGCACGAACCGGGAGTCGCGCCACATTACGAACTTGTTCCCGGCCGTGAGGCAGACCACGTCACCCCGCCAGGAGTTGTGGTGCACCTCGTTGCCCTCGACCACGCAGCGGAAGCCGAAGTTGCTCGTCAGGCCCTCCAGAGCGTTGTAGCCGATCTCGTTGTTGCGGACCACGAAGTCCTGCCCACCGATGACGAGACCCAGCGGGTCGTTGTGCAGGATGCGGCAGTCCTCGACGATCGAGGCGTCCCCCGAGACCCCTACGGCCTGCTCCCTGGGCCAGAAGCCGTCCTGGATGTGTCGCACCTCCAGACCGCGCAGAGTCCAGGTGCCGCGCAGCAGGATGCCCTCGTCCCGCACGGAGGCCAGGACCTCATGCCCCCCCGGGTCGCTGCCGTCCCCCAACCAGACATACAGCCGGCGCGCGGCCTCATCGTAGAAGAAGCTCCCCGGGCGGAGGTCCTCCAACCCCTTACCGTCCCACTGCTTCTGCCATTGGAAGCCGTTGGTGCCTTTGGCGCGGGCCGGGCTGCCCTGGAGGCCGATCTGCTTCAGCGGCGTCCCATCAACGAAGACCAGCATCGAGTAGGGCTCCCAAGCGCACGAGTAGATGGCGGGCGGCTGCGCCGGAGGGTCCACGAGGGCCACGTTCGCGCGCTCCCAGGGGCCGGGGACGGAGTCGGCCCCCTCCACCACGGGTCGCGCACCGGGCGCTGCCGCGAGGGTGCAGCGGACCTGCGGGTCCTTCCAGTCCTCCAGCGGGCAGACGACCTCTTCGCGGTAGACCCCGTCACCCACAAGGACGGTGTCGCCCGGCTGCACGCGCTGCATCGCCGCGCCGATCGTCTTCAGCGGCGCCGCCGCGGTGCCCGGGTTGTCGTCGGCGGCATCCGGGGTCGTCTGCGCGACATGGTAGGTTGCGGGAAGGGCCGAGAAGGGCGCTGTCAGGAGTGCGAGCATGATCGGCAGCCGGAGTGGGGAATGCACGGGCGACCTCCCTGGGCGATGTCGGCGCCGGAGTCCGGACCTACGACAGGGCGGGGCAGAACGGGCACAGGGACCGGATGCACTCGCGATTCCAGGCCCCCTGATCGCAGGCCGGCAGGTGTGTCGTCGAGACCGCCATCGGCAGGAGCTCGGCGGAGGACTCGGCCGCGACCTGCAGAGCGATGAGGCTCTCGCGCCGGCAACACCTCGCGGCGCGGAACTCCGAGAGCCGCTGCAGAACCCGGGTCACGACCGTCTGCGCGGCCTGTCGGCCGCGCCCCTTCACCGGAGAGGCTTGCAGGATGGCGGCGTAGGCCACGCCGACCCCCAGCCCCGCCGCACACCCGCCCCAGTAAGCGCAGGTTCCCCCGGGCAGCCCGGCCCCTTCGGTCAGGGCGCTCTCGATGGCCGTCGGGCTGATCTCCCCGCCCAGGTTGCGGTACGCGGCCAGAAACGCTGCGGGAACCAGCGCGTGGTGCTCCGGCCCGTGCATGGGGAACGGGAAGGCGGCGCGCATCGCCAGGAAGACCTCGACCGGGTCCGTCAGTTCGCACTGCGCCAGGAAGCTCCGCACGAACTGCAGGTAGTCACCGCCGTGGCACTGGTCGCAGACGAAGTGCCCGGCCTCGCACGTTGCCCACGTGCGCAGCGTCTTCCCGCAGTAGTGACAACGCGCCTCCCGCGGGGTCTCGGCGTAGGCCAACGGGCGCCCGCAAACTACGCAGCCCTCCGCGTGCCGGGCCTGCGTGTCCGCCCGGGGCTCAGTGTCCACCAGATACGGCGCCGGGGGCGGCCCAACGGGACGCTCGGCGAACACGGTATCCGAGTAGAACTGCACGCCCTCGACCTCCTGCCAGGGGACGCGGTGCTCGACGGTCACATTCTCGAAACCCAGCTTCGAGAGCAGCAGCAACAGGTCTATCTCCGTCAGCGCCCCGCCCACGCACTCAGACCTGAGGCGAGGGTTGTGTCTTACCTGAGGGGGCACGTCGGCGCCGGAGACGATGTCGGAGATCACCAGCCTGCCGCCGGGACGCAACACCCGGCGGATCTCGCTGAAGACCGTCAGCTTCTCGGGCGAGAGGTTCACGACGCAGTTGGAGATCACGGCGTCCACGCTCGCGTCGGGCAGCGGCAGGGCCTCCAGGTACCCCTCGCGGAACTCCACGTTCGCGTAGCCCAGGTTGCGGGTGACCTCCTCGGCCGCCTCGCGCGCGACGGCGAGCATGTCGGGGGTCATGTCGACGCCGATGACGCGCCCGGCCGGCCCGACGAGCCTGGCAGCGGCGAAACACTCGACGCCCACCCCCGAACCCAGGTCGATCACGGTCTCGCCCTCGCGGAGTCCCGCCGCGAAGACCGGGCTGCCGCAGCCGTACGTCCGCTCCAGCAGCGCGGGTGGGATGTGCGCCAGGTCCTTGGGGGAGCCCTGGACCGGGCAGCAGATCTCGGAGCGAGGCCGAACCGCCGCCTGCCCGTAGTAGTCCTGGACCAGCCGACGGGAGTAACCCACCACGTCCGGAATGAGCACGCAGTTGGAGTGGGTGAAGTCGACGCGGTGGTCGCCGCCGTTCTCGGCGCCCATGGAGACCGGACACGCCAGCCCGTCCTGGCCCATCAGCTGGTAGACGATCGGCAGGCCGTCGCGAGGCTGCATGAGGGCCCGGCGGCGCCTCACCGCGTCATCGATGGAGCTGCCGATCAGCTCGCGGTACAGCGGCAGGTACGGGTCCTCCTCATGCCCACCGTTCAGCCGCGCCTGGAAGTACGTATGCTCCGGATCGCCCCCGCCGTGGAGGAACGTCAAGGGGTCGCGGTTCTCATGGCCGTTGGCTACCGTACGCGCGCGGTAGGCCTCGAAAACCGGGGCCTCCAGCCATGCAGCGCGCAGACCTTCGGCCACCACGTTGCCGCCCCGCAACTCCTCGATGCCGACCAACGCAGCCGAGGGGTATGCATGCCCGTCGGTGTAGACGGCCGCGCTGTCCCAACATGCGTTCGTGCTGTCACGCTTCACGCCCGGTTCGCCGTGCGCCAGCGCCCGGTAGCTCTCCACGTTGTCCAGCTGCACCCCGCTGTCGGCGGCGACGCGCCGCAGCCCGAGCACCCGTCGGGTCAACTCATCAACCGCCGCCCGCCGCTCCCGCGCTCCCCGCTCTCGAACATGCTGCCACATCAGGTGCAGCGCCCGCACGCCCAGCCCGGGCAGCAGGCGCACCAGCGACGGGAGGTCGTCCAGGTTCTCCTCAACCACCACCGTCGCCACCGTCACCTGCAGCCCGGCCGTCGTCGCGCGCCGGATGCCCGCCGTTCCGGCCTCGAAGGCCCC
>VGFB01000160.1 GCA_016869015.1 Armatimonadota bacterium | reverse complement strand
TTCGTCTGGCCCGCCTGGCGCAAACCGGCCGCCCATCTGAGCCTCGGCCAAACCCAGGACTTCCTGCGCCAGATCGCTTTTCAGACCGATCACCCTATCGACCCGACCGCGAAAAACGCCGGGCTGCGGCCTGTTGATGGCCCTGCAGACCTGCCAGCCGCCGCCTGAAGTGCTGAACTACAGACTAGTGCCTTGTCAGCCGTGATTCCTTGGGTCGTTCTCGCGTCCAGGAGGACAGGCATTCCTGCCTGTCCTCGCCCGGATCCCGAGGTCTGTGCGGACAGGCAGGAATGCCTGTCCTCCCGGGAACCCAACGAATGACGCTTGGCAGAGCACTAGCCATCCTGCGCTCCTCCGGAGCGCCGACGCCCCCCACAGCCAACGACGCCCTCCGCTCACCCGCGCTCTCACCCTCGCCCCGAGGGGCTCGTTCCACCGACTCACGAGAATCGGACCCAGGCCAAAGCCCGATCACCGGGACCGGGTCGGGGGGGTGGGGCCGTCAGCCCCGAGGGGGCGGCAACAAGGCCCGCCCAAGCGGAGCCTCGTCGTCAGTCGCCGCCCGGCACCGTGAGCGTCCAGTCGCCCAGGACGCTCCAGAAGTAGGCGCGCTTGCGCCCGATACCGCCCCCGACCTCGTCGACATCCGTCGCGGCGGACTCGATGGCGAAGTACTCCGCCCATGCTTCGCCGACCGTGCCGCCGGTCGCGAGCACCCTGAAAAAGCCGCGAGGCTCGTCGTAGAAGACCTTTGATCGGCCAACCAGGGCGAGACCGTTGGCATGGAACAGCAGCGACTCAGCTCCCTGCCAGTAGCCGTACTGCGGGTGGCTGTAGGGGAGCGTGGCCGCGCCCTCGGGGGCGATGCTCTCACACCCGGTGTGTAGGTATAGCACGCCGCAGTCGGGCAGTTGCCCGTTGGCCCAGAGCGCCCGATAGTACTCTAAGTGCAGCTTGTCCTGGTTCAGCAGCCCCGGCACCAGCTGGTTCCCCTCGCTTCGCCAGCCGCCGAAGGTGCCGCCGAGCTCGGTCTTCAGTGCTTCCGCGTCCTCGGTCTTCCCCACGCTCGAGCCCCACGGATCGCTGTGGGCCTTCAGCGCCCGCACCGCCGCCGGGCGCTTCAGCCACCGGATGGCCTCCAGCAACGTCGCCCCCTCGCCCTGAACATCGTAGCCCGGTTCGTCAAAGCCCTTCCATGCAGCGAACGTCTCACGCAGCTCGGGCAGCGCGGAACCGAACTCGGTGCTGAAGGACGCCGGCTTCCGGGCTTCGGCGTAGCCGCCCGTTCGGAAGCGGTGGTTACGTTCGAAGTACTCGGCGAGGAGCCGACGCTCCGTCTGTTCGGAGTGCCGCCAGACGCCGATCGCCCGGGGCGTCGAGGCCGTATCAGCGAAGGTCAGCGTCTGCGGGAGCCCTCGCTCGTCCAGCAGGCCCCTCCCCTCGGCATCCACGAGGTCCGAAGCGGGCTCCAGACCAACATGGCTCGCATCGACCCGGGAGACCCGGAGATCGGGGCGGGCCAGAGGGTTCGGCAGCGTGAGATCATCCGGCGAGCACTCATCGTTCTCGTCCGGTAGTTGCTGGAAGCGGATTCGTCCCTCCCCCTTCGCCTCCATCCGCCACTTGCCGTCGTTCACGAAGAAGAAGTCCTCGAAGGCGTCGGTCCCGAACTCGTAGAGGTCGGTCGTGCTGTCCTGAGCCTCGACGCCCTCGGGGCACACCGCGAGGAAGTGCGGCAACTCCGTGCGTCCCTCGTGGTAGACCGCCTCCCACTGCCCGTCCAGGTCCCCCAGGATCAGGTCCGAGCGCCACGCCACCAGCTCGGCCCGGTCGCGGATGTACTCGACCGCCTCCTCGAACCTGCGCTCGTTCGGCAGGCCTGCATTGATCGCGATCGGCGTCTGCTTCAGCCAGTAGTACTGGCGCACGATCATCGCCTCAGGGAAGCGGCCGATCAGCACGACCCCCCGGAGGTCGGGCAGCTCCCGCTTCGCCGCCCGAAGAAGCTCCCGCAGCGCGAGCACGGTGCGCCCGTCCTGGTGTCGCGGGCCCGCGTAGACCTGGGCCACGAGGGCGTGGGTGTCGTGCCCCTCCGTCGCCAGGTCGGCGGCAAACTGGCGCAGCGAGGGCCGGAGGTCGATGCCGGACTCCTCCATCAGTCGCGGCTCGATGATGAGCAGTACCGTGTCGTTCCGGGTCTCGGCTGCGCCGACCGTGTACCCCAGGTCGATCGGGCGCAGCTCCTCGATCTCGCGGGTCCCGTCCGCGTTGAGATCACAGGGAGAGAAGACTCGGCAGAGGCGCTGCAGCGCCGCGCGCTGAGCCGAGAAGGAGGGCGGCGTCTGGGGCGCCGCGGGCCCGATGCCCCCGGCTATCATGGTCCATACGGCCGCACTACGTGCGAGGCGGAGCGCCATCAGAGCGGGACCTCATCCCCGGAGACCGGCCAGAAGCAAGGCGTGCGCCGGGCGCCCCCAGGAGGGAACGCCCGGGGCATTTCCCGACGGCCCGGAGCCCAACCTCCCCTTCCCTCAGGCCCGGCTGTGAGACGCCAGGCCTCCGACCTGAGACCCACGACCTGCGTTCACTCCGTCCGGAAGGCATACTCTCCGTGCTGGCTGAGGTCCAGACCGAGTTCCTCTTCCTCCGCGCTGACCCGCAGGCCCAGGGTGGCATCCATGATCTTGAGAATGATCGCCGAGGTCACGAAGGCCCAGAGGCCGACCACCACCACCGCCAGCGCCTGCACGAGGAGCTGCTTCGGGTTGCCGTACAGCAGCCCATCGGCGCCCGCCTCGTTGACGGCTTTCTGGCAGAAGATGCCGGTCGCCAGCGCACCCCAGATCCCGCCGACCCCGTGACACGCGAACACATCCAGCGTGTCGTCCAGCGCCGTGCGGTTCAGCAGGATCACCACGAAGTTGCAGACCATGCCCGCCACCACCCCAATGGCGATGGCGGCCGATACGTCGACAAACCCCGCGGCGGGCGTGATCGCCACCAGGCCGCAGACGCCCCCAATGGCGGCTCCGGTTGCCGAGGGCTTGCCGCTCACGTACCAGTCCACCGCCATCCAGCTGAGGGTGGCGAAGGCCGCCGCGATGTTCGTGGTGACCAGCGCGTTCACGGCCACCGCGTTGATCGCCAGCGCGCTCCCCGCATTGAAGCCGAACCAGCCGAACCACAGCAGCGCGGCCCCCAACACCACAAATGGCACGTTGCAGGGCAGGTGCGGCCGGCCGTCGCCGGCGCGCCGACCGATCACCACCGCCGACGCCAGCGCCGAGGCCCCGGCCAGGACGTGCACCACCGTCCCGCCGGCGAAGTCCAGAGCGCCCAGGCCGCGCAGCCAGCCGCCCACGCCCCAGACCCAGTGCGCGGCCGGGGAGTAGACCACCGTGGCCCAGACCACGATGAATGCGACCAGCGAGCGGAACCGGATGCGCTCCGCGAACGCCCCGATGATCAGCGCGGGCGTGATCGCGGCGAACTTCATCTGGAAGAAGTAGAAGGAGAGGGCCGGCAGATTGGGCGCGTAGTCCGGGTCCGGCGCCGCCCCCACCCCCTTCAGCAGCGCGTACTTCAGCCCGCCGATGACGCCTCCGCAGGAGGGCCCGAAGGCCAGCGTGTAGCCCCACAGCGTCCACACGCCGCTGGCGACGGCGAAGATGATGAGACACTGCACGATGGTGCTGACCAGGTTCTTCTGGCGGACCAGGCCGCCGTAGAAGAAGCCCAGAGCGGGCGTCATGAGCATGACCAGGCCCGCCGCCATCGAGACCCAGGCGACGTCCGCGGGCACCAGCCCCTCCAGTGAGGCGCTGGAGATGCCGACGTTCAACATGCTGAGCACGCTGAACAGCGCGGCCACCACGACGAGCACGATGCAGATGGTGAGCATCCGGGTTCTCATGTCGGTCTCCCTTTCGCGGGGCACAAACAGTCCCTCTCCATCCGGCAGGCGGAGCCTGGCGGCCTCGGCGCGCGTATCGCTCATGCGTCGGTCAGCAGGACGGATCTGGGGCTCCGTCGCTACGGCGCGGCTACGAGGGGTGCGGCTTCCGTTCGGTCAGGGGCAGGCCTCCGTATCGGCGACCTCAGATGGCGTCCTCTCCGGCCTCGCCGGTGCGGATGCGGATGGCCTGCTCCACGGGCAGCACGAAGATCTTCCCGTCTCCGATTTCGCCCGTGCGCGCCGCGTTGAGGATCGCCTCGACGACCTCATCGACCTGCTCGTCGGACACCACGATCTCGATCTTGGCCTTCGGCAATAGCGAGACGACATACTCGGCGCCGCGGTACCGCTCGGTACGACCCCGCTGCTTCCCACACCCTCGCACCTCGGTCACCGTCATGCCGACGATGCCGATCTGGCCGAGAGCGTCCTTGATGGCTTCGACCTTCAGCGGTCGGGTGATGCACTCGATCTTCTTCATGCTAAGACTCCTGGAACATCGGGCTGCAGGCGACCAGGGCCGAGTCAGCTGGCCGAGACGATCACTGAGTCGTGCGGGTACGCTTCCATCCCCATCTCCGAGACATCCAGACCGATGAGCTCGTCCTCCGGCGCCACGCGCAGGCCGACCATCCGCCGGACGGCGTGCCACACCAGCAGGCTCGCCGGGAACACGGTCAGCGCGATGACGCCGGTGCCCATCAGTTGCGCGCCCAGCGGTGCAATCCCTCCCCCATACAGCAGCCCCGGTTTGGGGTCGCCGGCGGCGGGAAGGTACGCGGGGTGCGCGAACAAGCCCACCGCCAGGGTCCCGAAAACCCCGTTGACCAGGTGAACCGACAGCGCGCCGACCGGATCGTCGAGGTGCAGACGGTCGAACACGATCACGCCCAGCACGACCAGAACGCCGCCCATCGCCCCGGTCAGCAGCGCCGCGCCCGGCGTGATCCAGGCGCAAGCGCCGGTGGTCGCCACGAGACCGGCGAGGCCCCCGTTGATCATCATCCCCAGGTCGGGCTTCCGCAGCAGCGACCAGGCCACGAACGTCGCGCCGACCGCGCCCCCAACTCCGCCCAGGTTCGTCGTGAAGCCGATGTGTGAGATCGCCTCGCCGTCCGCCGCCATCGCGCGTCCCGAGGTGAACCCAAACCACCCGAACCACAGGATCAGGCCCCCGAGGGTTGCCAGCGTCATGCTGTGGCCGGGGATCGGGTGCACCGACCCGTCCCGACGGTACTTCCCGATGCGCGCACCCACCACCAGCACGCCCGCCAAGGCCGCCCACCCCCCAACGGAGTGCACGACCGCCGCGCCTGCGAAGTCGTGAAAGCCCCAGCGCGCCAGGAAGCCCCCGCCCCAGACCCAGTGGCCGACGAGAGGGTAGATCAGCCCGCTCAGGACGACGGCGAAGAGGATGAACGAGTGGAAGCGGACACGCTCGGCCACGGCTCCCGAGACGATGGCGGCGACGATCGCGCAGAAGACCGCCTGGAACAGGAACTTCGCCGGCAGCGGGACCGCACTCCATGCCAGGGCGCTGAACGGGCCTGACTGCTCGCCGACGCAGAAGCCCGTCGTCCCGCAGATGGGGTTCCCATCGCCGAACATCAGACCGAAGCCCACCAGCCAGTACGCCAACGCCGCAACGGGGAACACGACGAAGTTCTTGGCCATCGTGTTCGCGCAGTTCTTGGCGCGGGAGAAGCCCGCTTCCAGCAGCGCGAACCCGCCGCTCATGGAGAAGACCAGCGCCGCCGCCACGAGCACCCAGAGGGTGTCCAGGTCGTGGCGGAGCATCGCCGGCGCCGGTCCGTCGATCACCTGGGCCTGGAGCAGCCCGGCGCTCGCGACAACGGCGCACGCCCCAGCCACCCCCAGGACCACGCGCCGTCGCTCGTTCCGCATGGCTCGTTCCTCACTCCTCGCCTGCCGCCGAAGCCCCAGCTCCGGCGGCAGGCGGCGCGGCCGTCAGGCGTCGTAGTACAGGTGGAACTCGTACGGGTGCGGGCGGTTCATCACCGGGTAGGCCTCATTCTCCGTCTTGTACTCGATCCACGTGTCGATCAGGTCCTGGGTGAACACGTCGCCCTTCAGCAGGAACTCATGGTCCTGCCGCAGCGCATCGAGGACCGCCAGCAGCGTCGTCGGTGTGTGCTCGATCGCCGCGGCTTCCTCGGGCGGGAGATCGTAGAGGTCCTTGTCCATCGGCTGACCGGGGTCGCGCTTCTCGGCGATCCCGTCCAGGCCCGCCATCAGCATGGCCGGGAAGGCCAGGTACGGGTTGCAGGTCGGGTCCGGCGGGCGAAACTCGATCCGCTTGGAGCCCGGGGTGCTGTGATACACCGGAATCCGGACGCAGGCGCTCCGGTTGCGGGCCGAGTACGCCAGGCTGATCGGCGCCTCGAACCCCGGCACCAGCCGCCGATAGGAGTTCGTCGTCGGGGAGGTGATCCCCAGCAGCGCGGGCGCATGGGCCAGCAGCCCGCCGATGTACCACATGGCGTCCCGGCTCAGCAGCGCGTAGCCGTTCTCGTCGTAGAACAGCGGCTTCCCGCCCTTCCAGAGGCTCTGGTGGCAGTGCATCCCCGAGCCGTTGTCGCCGTACAGCGGCTTGGGCATGAACGTCGCGGTCATGCCGTGCTTGCGCGCCACGTTCTTGATGACGTACTTGTAGATCATCAGGTTGTCGGCCGTCTCCAGCAGCCCCCCGCGGTACAGGTCCAGCTCGCACTGTCCGGCCGTCGCCACCTCGTGGTGGTGCACCTCGCAACGCACCCCGCACTTCGCCAGCGTCAGGATCATCTCCGTGCGCATGTCCTGCAGCTGGTCGGTCGGCGGCACGGGGAAGTAGCCCTCCTTGTGCCGGACCTTGTAGCCCAGGTTCGGGCCCTCGTCCTCGCCGCTGTTCCAGATCGCCTCGGGCGAGTCCACGAAGTAGTACGACGAGTTCGGCGTCTGACCATACCGCACGTCGCTGAACACGAAGAACTCGGCCTCCGGGCCCCAATAGCTGTCGTCCGCGACCCCGGTGCTCTTCAGGTACGCCTCGGCCTTCTTCGCGATGTAGCGTGGACTGCGGCTGTACTCCTGCAGCGTCAGTGGGTCGTGGACATCGCAGAGGATGTCAAGGGTCGGGACCGCGAAGAACGGATCGATGAACGCCGTGTTCGGGTCTGGCAGCAGCAGCATGTCGCTCTCGTGGATCGCCTGGAATCCGCGGATGCTCGACCCGTCGAATCCCAGGCCCTCCTCGAACAGCGCCTCCGTCAGGTTGTCCACCGGCAAGCTGAAGTGGTGCCACGTCCCCGGGAGATCAATGAAGCGGATATCGACCATCTGCACGTCGCTATCCTTGGCGAACTGCACGACTTCCTTCGGGCTGCGCTCGACCATCTCAGAGCTCGTCCTTTCCCCAGGTGTCTCGTCGCCGCGTTGCGAGGTACGGTTGCGAGGTGAGGGGCCCCAGACATACAAAGACGCCCACGCTCAGAGCCGCTCCGACCGCTCGTGACGTGGACGCCGCTGTCCGCTGAGCTGGGGCCCCGCCTCTTCGACTATGCCCATGCGACGCATCCTTGCGCCGCTTGTGTAGCATAACAACCCCCGCCGCGAAATGTCAACCAACGCGGGCGGAAGGCAGGCGGCAAGGGGACCGGCCCCGACCTGCGCTCCCCCTGTCGCCTCGGCCCGTGCGACGCCCCA
>VGFB01000159.1 GCA_016869015.1 Armatimonadota bacterium | reverse complement strand
CCTGCCACTCCGCGTGTCACTCCGCCTGCGTCTGCCACAGCGCCTGCCACAGCGCCTGCCACTCGGCCTGTGTCAGCAGCTTCTGACGGCAGGGGTTGCGGAGTTGCGGAGTTGCGGAGCTGCGGAGTTGCGGAGTTGCGGAGCTGCGGAGTTGCGGAGTTGCGGAGAACGGCGGAGTTGCGGAGTTGCGGAGTTGCGGAGCTGCGGAGCTGCGGAGTTGCGGAGTTGCGGAGTTGCGGAGTTGCGGAGTTGCGGAGAACGGCAGAGAACGGCGGAGAACGGCGGAGAACGGCGACGACTCAGGCCACGGGCGAGGAGGTGAGGAACGATGAGGGTGGTGAGGTGCCCTCGCTGTGGGCACGAGAACCGGGCCGCGATCAGCGTGTCGATCTGCGACCGCTGTGCCGCCGACATCAGCACCGCGCCCGACCTGAACGCTCGCGGCGATGAGCGCGATCTACGCATCAACCCGGCCGAGGTCGTAGTCGAGGAGATCCCGACGGCCCTGGTCGAGGAGGCGACCCGCCCCGAACCCACGGCGTCTCCGCCTGCAGGTGCGCCCTTGGGGCCCAGGCTGCTGGCGCTCCTCGGGCGGCTGCTGCTCGCCGCCGCGGCGGTCGGCATCGGCATCGCCGGAGGGCTATCGTTCCGGTTGGGCACGGCCCTCGAGGCCGATCAGCAGTTGGCCGGGTCCATCGCGATCCTGGCGGCCGCCTCGGGCATCTCCGGCCTGGTGCTGCTGCTGGTGGGCGGCAGCCCCGATCGCTCGCAGGGCGTCACCTGGGGGCTGCGAACCGTCGGCTTCCTGTTGGCCGTCCTCGGCGTCTGGGCGGTCACCGTCATCGCCCATGTCGCCATCCAGGGCCGTGAACCGCCGGACGGCGTCCCCCAGGGCCGACCCGAGACGATGGTGCCGGGACCGATCGCCGGCCCGGGGATGGCCATGGAGCCCGGCGCCGGCGGGGCGCCAATGCCGGAGCCGATGGGCGCGCCCGGCGCGATGCCGGAGATGATGGGAGGGGAAGCGCCGCCGTGGCACGGCGAGGGCTCCGGCCCGCCCTCCGGCGGGGGGCCGCCGGAGCGGCCGCCGACCAAGGGATAGGATGGAGAAGCTTCAGCAGTTCGCCGAACAGCTGGTCGCCTCCACGCGCGACTACGTGTTCATTCGGCCGGAGGATCGCCTGCTGATCCTCCGCCCGAACCGCACGCAGCACCTCAACGCGACCGCGTGTGAGATGCTGACGCTGTTGTACGCCCAGCCGACCACCGACGCCCAGGCCGTCGTGCGCGAGATCGCCGAGAGGTACCGTCAGCCCGAGCTGCGCATCGCCAAGGACCTAGACAACCTGCTCCTCTCCGTCCACAAGCTCCTGAACAACGACCCCCTCGGCGCTCCGAGCGTGCGGATGACGGGTTTCGGGGAGCACGAGACCCAGTTCCCCGTCCTCTCCGAGATCGCGCTGACCTACCGCTGCACCCATCGGTGCAGCTTCTGCTACGCCTCCGCCGGGCCGCGCGGCGCGCGGGCCGATGAGATGTCCACCGACCAGGTCCGGCGCCTCATCGACCGGATCGTCGATGAGGCCCACGTCCCGACGATCTCCTTCACCGGCGGCGAGCCGACGCTGCGCAAGGACCTCCCGGAGCTGATCCGCCACGCGAAGCAGCGAGGGATGCGCGTCAACCTGATCACCAACGGAATGCGTTGCGCCAAGCCCGCCTACGCTGCCGAGTTGAAGCTGGCCGGCCTCGACTCGGCCCAGGTCAGCCTCGAGGCGGCCGACGCGCAGACTCACGACGCCATCACGAAGGTCCCGGGCTCCTTTGAGAAGTCCGTGCGCGGCGTCGGCAATCTCCGGGCCGCGGACGTCCACACCCACACGAACACCACGATCTGCCCCGAGAACCGGGACTGCGTGGTCGAGCTCGTCGACTTCGCCGCCGACGTGCTGGGCAGCGAGTACCTGAGCATGAACATGGTGATCCGTACCGGGGCCGCGGTCGAGGGCGGGCCCGAGCGCCCCCGCACCATCGCCTATGCCGAGATCGGCGCGATCCTGGCCCCCATCATCGAGCGCGCTCGGCAGCGGGACCTCCGCCTCGTCTGGTACTCGCCCGTGCCTTACTGCATCTTCAACCCGGTCCTGGCCGGGATCGGGAGCAACTCCTGCGCGGCGGCCGACGGCCTGCTGAGCATCGGTCCGCGAGGCGATGTGCTGCCCTGCTCGAGCTTCGAGGAGGGGCTGGGCAACCTGCTGCGCCAGCCCTTTGAGGAGGTCTGGAGCTCCCGCGCCGCCCGCTACTGGCGCGAGAAGGAGTTCCTGCCTCCGAGCTGCGGGAGTTGCGACATGAAGCGCATCTGCTGCGGCGCGTGCCCGCTCTACTGGGACGACGCCGGCAGCTTCGAGGAGCTCCTGCGTGTCCACGGCAAGCGCCCCGCCGGCGCGCTCGCCGAGCTGACCTGGAAGCTGAAGCGCAAGTACCGGGGCAGAGCGAAGGGCGTCGGGCACGGGTAGGGGTCCGAACCTTCGAGCCCTGAAGCCGCCGTTCCCAGCCTGTCTCCCCCTTCCGAGCGAAGGGGGCCGGGGGGTAGGAAGCCTTGGCCTTCACCGACCTCGCATCCATGATTGCCTACTTCGTCGAGCAGCGGGGGAAGATCGACGGACTGCTCGCGGAGATCGACGAGATCAACCAGGGCATCACCAGTGAGCTGGTGGAGGCCCAGGACCGAACGGAGACCGCCGTCTCGGCGGCCGTGGCGATCGCGGCGGACGCCTCCGAACGCCTCGACCCGGCTCTGCGGCAGACCGTGGACACACGGCTGCCAGGCATGAGGGAAGAGAGGACGGCGCTGCGGTCGGACCTGGAGCAGGCCCTCGGGCAGCTCGAGGAAGACCGCACCGAGATCGAGGCGAAAGACGCCGCCGAGGCCGCCCAGCTCACCATCGACAACCCGAACCTCAACGAACGTGAGGAGATCCTCAAACGCAAGCTCGCGGAGCTGGAGGCCTCCCTCGCCGCCACGGAGGAGGAAATCCGGCGGGCCGGACGCGGCCTGGGCTGGCTGACGCGGGCGGGCGCGATCACACGCCTGCGGAAGCAGCACCGGAGCCAGGCGACCGCGCTCTACGGCGTCCGCGAGCGGCTGAGCGAGGTCCGCAACGCCTGGGCGCAGCAGCGGACGAAGGCCACGGAAACCGAGACGCAACTGCAGCAGGCGTGGCGTCTGCGGACCGCGGAGATCGCGAAGCTCCAGCAGGAACTGGCCGGGCTGCGCGACGACTTCGAGGGCGCCTGTCGCCGCGCGGCGCTGGAGGAGTGGATTCGGGCCCAGGAGACCTACCCCTCCGTGGGGGTGCCGGAGGTCGATGCCGGCCTGGCGGAGATCGCCGCGGCACGGCAGCGCGCAGCGGACTGCGAGAGCGGCGTCATCGCCGTGTCGGAGATCATGGGGCTGCTGAAGGGCGTGCGCGACGGCATGGCCCGCATGCAGAGCAGCATCGAGAGCGTGAAGCAGGAGCAGGACATGCACTCCGAGCTCTCGACTCTCCGCGTCGAGGCCCCGTCGGCCCTTATCCAGTTCCACCAGTTCTGGGACGCGCTTCTGGAGACGGTGCAGGACGAGAAGCGCTCCATCGCCCACCCCAAGGCCTTCGCGGATATCGTGAACCAGATCACTGCGACGACGCTCTCCAACGAGGGCATCGAGGCGATGTTCAACCTCGCGGGCGACGCGCTGACCCAAGCCACCAAACAGTGGGACTGAACGGCAGTGAGAAGTGCGAAGTGAGAAGTGCGAAGCGAGAAGTGAGAAGTGCGAAGTGAGAAGTGCGAAGCGGGAAGTGCGAAGCGACCGACGGCGTCCGGCGAGGAGTGACGCATGAAGCTGGGAGGTCGACGAGATCGTCGGCAGATGCAGGAGCTCTCGCTGTGGCTGCGGGAGCTCGGCCTGATGCTGCGCAATGGCACCGACCTGGCGGCCGCGCTGTCCGTCCTGGAACAGCAGGACTTCAGCCGGCCGATCCGCGCCATGACGGGCGAGATGATTGAGGCGGCCGCCGCCGAAGCGGGTCTCGACGACCTCATCGCGGGCCGTCCCGACGTCTTCCCGGCAGTGGTCACCTTCGCTCTGCGAGCGGGCCACGCCGGTCAGCGCCTCCCCGAGACCCTCCTCGGCCTCGCGGACGTGCTGGATCAGGCTGCGGAGCTTGGGATGAGCCTCGTGCCTCCCGCCGACGCCGCCCAGGCCGCTCCCGACCCCCAGGGCGCCCCCGTCGTCCGCATGGTCAACTCCATCCTCCGTGAGGCGGCCAAGGCCGGCGCCTCCGAGGTGCGCGTGCAGGCCTCCGAGGCCCGCGAACACACCCTCGTCGAGGGCTGGGTCGGCGGCGACTGGCTGGAGCTGGGGCAGCTCCCCCCAGACCTCCTGGGCCCCATCTGCCGGCGGCTGTGCGTGATGGCCGGCATCAACTGGGCCCTGCGGCAGCCGGCTCTCGGGGCCCTGCGCCTCGGCCAACGCGAGGGCGATCTGCGCGGCGCCGTGCGGTTCCTCCCCGGCGAAAACGACCTCGAGCACCGCATCAGCGTCACCTTGGCGCAACCCTCGCCTCCCTGAAAGACCCCCTTCACCGCTGCCGGCCGCCGCCTCGCCGCAACTCCCGCCGCCCCGGGAACCTTCCTGCCCCTACGGTGTCCCGCTTACTGCATGGGTTCCTCGCGACGCGCCTTCGAGCGCAACCATCTGTTGCTCCTCGTGCTGTCCGACGCCGCGGCGTGCGTGCTGGCGGTGCTGACGGCGTACCTTCTGCGCGCCTACACGCCGGAGCTGCTTCGCCCCCAGCTGAAGCACTCGCTGCTGATGTACCTCCGGACGCTGCCCGCCATCCTGCCGCTGTGGCTCGTCACCTTCGAGAGCCTCGGACTGTACCGCGTCAGCCGCGCTGTGCCGCCCCTGCACGACCTCACTGATAGTCTCCGCGCCGTGACACTCGCCACGCTGCTCATCGCGGCGGTCTCCTTCCTCAGCCACACCGACTACTCCCGGGGAATGCTGGTGCTCTTCTGGATCCTGGCTCTGGGCTATGTCTCCCTCGGTCGGACGCTGCTCAGCGACCGCCGCGCCCGGGCCCTCGCCACCGGCGCCGCCCGTTCACGGGCGCTGGTGCTGGGGTGTGGGGAGCTGGGTCGTCTGGTGCTCCAGCGCACGCGCGAGCACCCGGAGTTCGGCTACGAGGTCGTCGGCTTCGTCAGCGCCAACGGCGATGTCGGGCCCATCGATGACGTACCCGTGATGACGCCGCTCGCCGGCCTCCCCTCCTGCGTGACCGAGCAGCAGATCGACCAGGTCATCGTGGCTCATCCGGGCCTCGCCACCCCGACGCTCATGGACGTGATCCAGAGCTGCGAGGGTCTCCCGGTCGAGTTCCATGTGATCTCGGGGCCTTTCGGCGTGCTGACCGGCCAGGCGCAGGTCAGCAGCCTCACCGATCTGCCCACCATCGAGCTGCCCCATCCCTCCTTCAGCCTGTGGAAGGAAGCCCTGAAGCGCATCGGCGACGTTCTCGGCGCGCTCCTGCTGCTGATCCTGTTGGCGCCGCTCGCTCTGGTCTTGATCGTGCTGATCCGCCGCCAGACCGGCGCCTCGGCCCTGTTCCGTCAGGAACGGATCGGGCGGTCCGGCCGGCCCTTCACGCTCCTCAAGTTCCGCTCCATGCGCCCCGATGCCGACCCCTACGCCGAAGCGCCGCGGCGGGACGATGACCCCCGCGTCACGCCGATCGGCCGTTGGCTGCGCCGGTACAGCCTCGATGAGCTGCCGCAGTTGTGGAACGTCATCCGCGGCGAGATGAGCCTCGTCGGTCCGCGCCCTGAGATGCCCTTCATCGTGGCGCAGTACGAGCCGTGGCAGCGCCGCCGGCTGGAGGCGAAGCCCGGCCTGACCGGCCTCTGGCAGATTCTCGGCAGAAAAGACCTCCCCCTCCGCGAGAACATCGAGTACGACTTCTACTACATCCGCAACCAGTCCCTGACGCTCGACCTGGTCATCGTGCTGAAGACCGTCGGTGTCGTGCTCCGGGGTCGAGGCGCATACTGAAGTACCGACCTGTGAACCTGTCCACCGCCGGATCGCCGGGAGGGCAACATGAAGATCGCGGTGCTGTCCGACAGCCATGATCACCTCCATGCGGTGCGTGCGGCGCTGCGGAAGGCGGTGGAGGCTGGAGCGACGGCCGTGATTCACTGCGGCGACCTGGTGGCGCCCTTTGTGGTGAGCGAGCTGAAGACATTCCCCGGGCCGGTGCACGTGATCTTGGGGAACAACGACGGAGACGTGTTCCTGCTCACCAAACTGGCGGCCGACAGCAACGTGACGCTCCACGGCGCCGTCGCGACGCTCGAGCTCGACGGCCGGAAGCTGCTGGCGGTCCACGATCCCCCGGCCGCCGCGGCTTTCGCCGCAACCGGCGAGCATGACGCCGTCTTCTACGGCCACGCCCACCGCGCGGGGGAAGAGCGCGTCGGCGAGACGCTGCTCCTGGGCGCCGGGGAGCTCATGGGCTTCAAGGAGCCGCCCTCCTTCGCGCTGTACGATACGGAGACCAACACCGCCAAACGCGTGTCGGTGGCGGAAGAGTGGGCGGGGTACGTGTGAGACGACGCGGCCAGCGGGGAAGGGACGATGGCGGGAGCCTCTACCGCCACCAGACCCTGGGGTTGTACGCGGTAACGTCGTCGATGTCGTGGCGATCGACGTCCCGACCGGTAAAGGCGCGCCGGAGCAGGAACGTCGCGGGAACGCCCAGCACCAGCCCGCCGACGACGGCCGCGAGGGCCGCGCGATGGCCCAGGCGGATCAGAACCACGAAGAGCACGACCGACGCGGCGAGGAGAACCAGGCCCAGGATCAGGCACACGAGCCGCGTGAGGGTCTCGGCCCGGGCGAGGCGGCGCGCATAGGCCTCCAGAGCCTCCCCCGCCTCCGGGGGCGCCTTCCGCCGCCGACCTTGGTGTGGCACCGCAACGCCCCCTTCCCCTGCTACCTCATCCGAAAGGTCCGAAGGCCGGGGGTCTTGTCCAGGATCCCCAGTTCAGCGCCCTCGCCCTTCAGCCCGCGCGCGAAGCAGACGGCGGAGAGCAGCCCGAACAGCAGCAGGCCGAACATCGCCGTCCGGCCCCCATCGACGCTTCCGCCCACCAGCGTCCACAGGGACAGCCCGGCGAGCAAGGCGAACATGCACCCTCCGGCCACGCAGAGGATGCGGGTCCAGCGTTCGATGTGGTCCATCTGTCGGGCGAACTCGGCCACGTCGGGATCGGTCTCACGCGGGCCCGTGGACGGCAACCGAGGCGCCTTGCCGTGTTGACGTTCGTAGAAGAGCACGCCGCACTGCGGGCAGAGGTGCGCAGTCTGCTCCACCTGCACGCCGCAGCCCGGGCACGTCAGCCGCAGCAGCTGCTCCTCCGTCGGCTCGAGCTGCTGCGCCAGCATCCCCATCAAGGCGATCGGCCTACGCCGAAGACGCTTGGCCCCCATCGCACGCCCTCCTCTCGCTTCCACCATCCCCGTGCACGGAAGTTGCCAGGAGGGGCGCTGAAGAGCAGAAGTCAGCGGGACGCGCCATCAGGCGATGGCGCGTCCGGATGGGCGCACACGCCGCCG
>VGFB01000158.1 GCA_016869015.1 Armatimonadota bacterium | reverse complement strand
GTGCCGTCGGAGTTCCCGCCGGCCGAGCGGCGGGGAGCCCCGGTACTGTCCTTTCTGCGGGCTCATGCTGCTGTCGCCCTGTCGGCGGTGCGGCGCCGACACCAGCCGGCAGGGGGAGGTGCGGGTCGGGCGCAGCGCCGCGTGCCCGACGTGCGGCCTCGCGTACGTGTACTGCAGCGAGTGCCTGGCCCCGCACCGGGCCGACGTGACGCCCGATCGCTTCGAATGCGGCCATCGCGAGACGGCCCGCGCGCTGGACACCGCGCCCCGCTTTGAGGGCGAGTGGGCCTGCAGCGGACACACCGGCAGCGTCACCGCGAGCCCCGACTGGGATCGCCCCGACGGGCTTGTCGACCAGCTCAACTTCAACGAGGACATCAGTCGGCCCGCTCTCCGTTATGGGCGCGTCTTCGCGATTGGCCGGTCGGGCGCCCTCAGAGCCCTCGACCTTGCCACCGGCAGCCCGCCCCTGGGCTGGCATCGGGAGAGCGACGACCGCTTGCCGGTGACGCGCGACACGCCCGCGGAGCGCCTGACGCTCCGCGCCGCCGGAGCGGTGCTCTACGTGCAGATCGCCGACGGATTGCACCTGCACAGCATCGTGGACGGCACGGAGAGGGCGGTGGTCACCACCGGGCGATACACCGCCTCCGTTGTCGGCGATCGCTGGCTGGTCACGCTGACCGACGATCCCGGGGGGCACGTAGCGCGGGCGTACGCCCTCGGCTCCCTGCTGGCCGAAGGTGCGGCCCAGCCGATGGAGGAGTGGTACCTGACCGGCGCGGAGGGCTCGCCGGAGCCGCCGACCGCCGCGCGGACGGACAGGCACGAGCCGACCCTCCCGCGGCTCCCCCTCATCGACGCCGCCGACCGGGTCCTGCTGGCCACGCCGCACGAGGTCTACCTGTGGAAGCCCGGGTCCAAGAAACCGCCACGCTCCTGGCTGAGCATCCCGCCCAACCAGGAGCTGCGCCACATGGCCTTGGGCGAGGCGGGCCAGTTCGCGCTGCTTCAGGATGACGCCTCGAAACGGTTCAGTTTCACGCGCGAAGTCCCGGATGGCGATCCCCCGCACGCGGAGTGCCCTTTGGAGTTCGCGCCCGAACCGCCAATCTTCAGCGTCGTGGACGGCCGGCTGGTCTTCTGTGGGACGGACGGCAAGCTCCACATGCTTGACGTCAAGAGCCTCCACCCCTGGGGCACGCCCGTCTACGTCGGCGAACCGAAGGCGGGCGGGCAGCGCATGGTGAGCTTCGCCGCCTCTCTCTCGCCGAAGGGCTTCCGCGTGGTCTGGCTGTGGAAGCAGCAGCACAACGTCATGCACGTGCAGCACGTCGCGGTGGACGGCTCCACCGGGGCGCACGGCGGCTCGGCGCAGGTGCCCAACCTCAGTGTGTCGCCGGACTTCCGTCCGGCGATGCTCGTGGGGGAGGACTTCGTGATCGGCTTCAATCTCAAAGGTGGGATCGGATATGTCCGCAACCTCGAGTGACCTCCGGCGGGCCTGGCGCCGTAGCGGCGTGGTTGCGCTGGCCCTGGGAGCGCTGCTGCTCTCCGGGGGCTGCGTGAAGTACGCGCGCGAGAGCGCTCGACAGCCCGGCCAGAGCGAGGGGGACTGGTTCACCAGTGCGCCGCCTGGCGAGGTGCCCCCGGCCGAGGCCGAGTTCGCTCCCCCGCTGGAATCGGGGAGCGTCTTTGAGGACTTCCGGCGGAGCGCTCTTGAGCACTACCCCGCGGCCGCCCGCATGAGCCTCGAGGTCTGGCTGGCGCCCGACGTCTCCGGGGATTGCATCACCGACAACATCTACGCCGCCTCGGTGATGCTCGCGCGCGACATGGGCGCCTACTTCCTATCGCCCGGAGACACGCTGCATGTCGTGCCGTGGGACATCGAGCTGCGCGGCGATCTGCGCCAGAAGGTGACGTTTCCGGTCGACATGAGCCAGGAGGAAGTCTGGCAGACTGTCGCCGACAAGCTGCCGCGCTCCGCCCAGCAGCTGACGCAGGGGCGCCCCAGCGGCGGCCTGCTGACCGACTGCCAGTACGCGCTCGTGCAGGAGGCGCTGAACAGCTCCGATCGCACGCGGGGCAAGCTCATCATCGTGCTCACCAACCTCGTGACCGACAACCCGTGGCGCCACGTCCGACCGAGGCGCACCGGCGCGGAGGTCGCCGCGCTGCTGAAGGAGCTGACCGGGGGGGCCGGCGAGTTCCGGCACGGGGAGTGGAAGCCGCCCCCAGTGGACGTGCCGCAGGACGTGAAGCTCTACGCCTTCTACTCAGCCGCCACGCGGATGGGTGGCGTGGTGCCCGGGGCGACGGTCAACCGCGAGCGCGTCCCCCCGAGCGGCCCGGCGGCGCGGCCCCCGCCGCCCCCGGAGCCCAAAGGCCCGTCGCCCGCCGCCACAATCATCCTGCTGCTGCTCTCGCTGATCGGGCTCGCGGCGCTGACCTTCCTGGCCCTCGGCCTGACCGTGGAGGTCGTCGTGCAGGCGGCGGGGAGCGTCCCAACGACCAGCGACCTACGCGCCCTCAGCGACGGGCGCGGGCGGATCGTGGCCAACGCCGCTGCGGCGGGGCCGCGCACCTGGTCGATCCCGTGGGAGGGTCTCGGCGCGCGGAGCCTGGCCCGCGTCACCTGCGCGTGGGGGGTGACGCTGGTGGCGGCGTCGGGGGTGAAGCTCGGCACGAAGACGGGGCAAGCAGACAAGGTCCCCCTCCGCTTCGGGCAGACCGAACGGGTCCGTGTGGTGGTCGGTAGCCAGGTCCAGGAGATCACCGTCACCGTGGGTCAGCTGGACTCGGGGCACCAGGCCCTGCTAACCGTGGCGGCCCTCGTGATCCTTGTACTGCTGATTGCCTTCCTCGCAGCGTAGCGAAGCAAAGGAGCGTGTATCATGGGCGACATGTTCCCTCTGGCTGGCGAGACGTGGAAGGTCTGGCTCACGCTGGTTGGGTCGTGGCTGTTCTGGAACTCCCTCTTCGCGTGGTTCCTCTATCTGCTCTTTGCCATGCTCACCGGCATGACCGACTGTCGGGCCATGCGTTGGGGGCACACCATCGGCGGCCTCCTGGGCCTGCTCTGGCTCCTTCTCTGCCCGTGGCCCTTCCAGGGGCTCAACCAGCTCTTCCTGTTCTGGGCGCCCGGCGAGGGGTTGCAGACCGGGCCCCTCATTGACTTCGGCGTCGTCTCCGGCGTGACCATGATCTGGCTCGTATTCGGTGTCTGGCTCATCGGCAACCCTGAGCGCTAGCCGGCGTCGCGTCTGACGCAGGTCAGGAGGAATGGAGCATGGCAAACACCCCGCTACTCGTCATCGGCCTGGGCGGAACCGGAACCAACATCGCGCGGAACCTGCGGGAGATCCTGGAGTGGCGCTACGAGAACCCGGAGGAGCTGCCGATCCGCTTCCTCTGCTTCGATACTCACGCCGCCAGCCTCCAGCGGTCGGGCATGCCCGGGACGGCGCTGAGCGTCCCGAGCCAGACCATTAAGCTGATGCGCGATGAGCCCCACAAGTTCGATGACCCGATCGCGCTCACTGAGTGGGTGCACATGGCGACGCTGAACACCGCGACCGCCCAGGGCTTCGACGAGGGGACCGGCAATGTCCGCATGTTCGGCCGGCTCGCCTTCCTGGCGGCCAGCGAGTGGAACCAGGTCTGCCTGCAGCTGCACGACGCCATCAACGAGCTGCTCAGCATGGACCGTGCGGACTGGGAGAAGCCGCCGCGGATCTACGTGCTAGCCTCCGCCTCGGGCGGAACGGGCAGTGGCACCTTCATCGACATGGGCTACCTGCTGCAGAAGATGATGCGGGAGCGGTTTGGCGGGCCTACCCGTTGCCCGACGGTGGGCGTTCTCTGCCTCCCGACGGTGAACGTCGCCAACCCGGCCTGGCGGCGCAACGCCGCGGCGATGCTCTCCGAGCTGGACTGCTGCATCGACCCGTCCGTCACCACTCACATCCGCTATGCCGGCACGGTGCACATCGACCACCGGGACGAACGTACCAACGAGCGCCCGTATACGTACATCAGCCTGGTCGCGCCTTCCTGGGGCGGCCAGGCGATGCCCCGGGGGATCGCGGAGCTGGAGTGGCGGCTCGCCCACTACATCTCCGAGGACTTCCACGCTCACCTCGTCGATGTGTTCGGCGCGCGCCGGGACCTGGCGAAGCACTTCGCGCAGAAGGACTCGCAGGAGCGGTACTACGGGTTCAGCACGATCGGCCTGTCAACCATCGAGTTCCCGGCGGACGTCTGCCACCGGGCGTGCGTGTACAAGACCGTCGGGCTGTTCGCCGATGAGGTGCTTCACCGGTGGGTGCCGGAGAACGGGACCTCGAAGGACGACCGGGGGAAGCTCTTCCGTCAGCTGGGACTCGTGCACAGCCTGAGTGACGCGGAGACGGGCAGCGCGAGCGACCCGCTCTGGGCGCTGCTGACCGAGCCGGAACCCAACCAGATGCACCCCAGGGAGGCGCTGGAGCGGCTGATCGAGGACCAGACCTCCAGGGGCCGCGGCATGGCGGCCCTGGCCGATCTGCAGATCCAGATCGATGCGCACTTCAAGGAGGTCCCTTCGGTCCCTAGCGAGGCGGACAGCCGGCTGTTCCGGGCGGTCGTCGAGCGCAACCAGCCCCAGCTCGAGGTCGATGAGACCCAGCCGCGCCTGTTGGCTCACGCGCTGGCTCAGATCGCGGTGACTCCGGGGTGCGGGCCGGCCTACGCGCAGCGTCTGGTGGACGACCTGCAGAAGGCGATCACGGCCGAAGTCGCCGCGATCGGACGGGCCCTGGAGGACGGCAAGGTCGACTGGGAGGGCGTGGTCGGCGCGGAGGAGGAACGTTGCCGGCACATCGCCGAGGACTGGCTACTGTGGCCGGTCCGCGGCTGGGCGATGAAGCGGGCGCTGGCCCGCGTCCGGGCCGCGGTATACCACTACGCCAACTGCCGGGCTGAGAACCTGGTCCTTCCGATCAAGCGGCGCTTCTACGTGAAGCTGCTGGAGCGCGTCCTGCCGACCATGAAGCGGCGCCTCGGCACGCTGCAGATGTACCTCCAGGACTGGCGCGAGCACGCCGTGGGGAACGACGGCCTGTTGGAGCAGGCGATGAAGCTGGCCGGCGCCGGCAACATCCTCTTCGATGAGGGCGTCGTCGACACCAAGATCGCCCTGCTCTTCCACAAGGCCGACCAGCCCGATCGCCGTCGGCAGGCTTTGGCGGCGCTGACCGATGAGACGACCCTGGCCGAACTCGTCGGGACCCTCAGCTACCCGGACTGGGACTCCGGTAGTCGCGCCTTCGACGAGGACGTGCCCCGCGACCAGGACGGTAACGCTGACCTGCGACTGCTGGCGCCCATCGAGAGGAAGCTGAAGGACAGGTTCCGCCCCGCGAACCTGCCGGACGGACGCCCCCTGATCTACGGAGAGGATGTCATCGAGTTGTTCAACCTCCGGGCGCAGGCCAAGCCCGGGGGCCCGGCCGGCGAAATCCGCGAGGCTGTGGTGCGGTCGCAGGAGTACCTCGACCTCAACACCAGCGAGCCGGTCTATCAGGCCTTCGAGCCGAGACTGGAACGGACGCCGCCGTACCGGTGGTGGGCCCTGCACTACGCCGCCGACCCCAACACCCCGGATGGGCAGCGCCACGCCACCTTCCGGAGCCTCATCACGACCCAGGCGGAGCAGGTCGCGAGTCAACTCGGGATCGCGCTCGGGGCGGATAAGATCCAGCACAAGCCAATCGGCGACCGGTATCGGGTGTTGTTGCTCCGCGATCGCACCGGGTTCCCCTCCCGCATCATTCGCGGCTACGATCCGGCCGATCGCCAGGAGCTGACCAGCCACGCCTTCCACAGCACCCGGGCCGACTGGTTCTTCCCCGTCGACCCGGAGGTGTTTGCCCGCTGCCGGAAGCTGGTTGTGGGCTGTGTCGTCACCCGGGTTCTCGAGGGCAAGGGCCAGCAATTCACCTATGAGATCCCCGTGCCGATCGGCAACCCCGCTCAGACCGTCGAGCTACCGTCCGCCTTCGTCGACGCCGTCCGTGTCCTGTGCGGGGAGAGCACCTGGGCCGATGCCCTCTCCAGCGAGGTGACCGATCGCCGCGACCACGGTCAGGGCCCGGAGCTGGAGGCCTTCGCCCAGCAAGTGGCCGAGACGCTGAAAGTGCGCGACCCCGACGCCGAGACCCTGGCCATCCTGCTCGGTCTGCAGGGCCTCAGCGACAGCGAAGCGTGGGAGTGCATCCGGGGCTTCTGTGAGGAGTTCGGCCTCCACATCCCCAAGCCGCCCCTGCCCGGCTGGGTTGAGTGGAGGGAGGTAGGCGAGGCGCTCACCGCGCACCCCGACATGAAGGCGCAGCAAAGCAACTGGTACTGCAAGCGGAAGGTATGCGGGAAGCCGTACTTCGCCGATAGGGACGCCGGGATGGATCTGCCGGTGGCCTGTCCCGCCTGCGGCGGTAGAACCGCCAACTGACGCACCGGGCATTCACCAGGAAAGGGAGTGCACCACAATGGCCTACTACAACCCTCCCGCAGTCGGCGGCGACCGGGCCGTTCCCGTTGGCCCGGCTCAAGGCGGCCTGGGGTGGCTGCTGCCCGTCGCCATCGCCCTCGTGCTCGCGGGGCTGATGTTCGCGTTCTCGCCGCTCATGGTCAATGGGGACGGTTGGGAGAAGGCGTGCGTCCTGGTCCTGGTCGAGACGGAGCCGGGCTCCGGCGCTCTCGGCAGCGGCTTCGTCTTCTCCCCGAAGGGCTACATCATGACCAACCGCCACGTCCTGGCGAAGGGGGAAGGTGAGCCCAAGGGAGAGATCGAGTGCGAAGTCGTCCTGAACAGTGGGACTCCCAGTAAGCAGGTCCTGCCCGCCCGCGCGGTGGATTGGGGCCGCGGACCCGCCACCGGCCCGCAGACGATGGCCAACGACTGGGCCGTGCTCAAGGTCGAGAGCCAGAAGCCCCTCCAGTACCTCCCCGTGGCGGACTCCGGCGGGGTGACCCGCGAAACCAAGGTTGTGGCCGCCGGCTTCCCGGGCGGTTTCGATCGCGCCGCCAGCGGCAACGGGCCCAGCCTCGCCGTGCAGGAGGGGATCATCCGGGACCTGGTGATGGACCAGGGCGGGGGGGTCGTCGTTTTCGACCACAGTGCCACCGTGAAGCACGGAAACAGCGGCGGGCCTCTGATGACCGCAGACCACAGGGTCATCGGGATCAACACCGCCATCAACGAGGAATCCGCCGCCAACTACGCCATCCCGACCCATCGCCTCGTCGACGTATGGAGGAAGTACGGCGCCAAGTCGCAGTAGGTTCGAGGCGCGATGGAGCAGAGCCCGACCTGAGCCTGCAGAAGCGGAGGGCCGCCCATGACCCGCGCCAACCCACTGGTTTCCGCGCTGATCGGCATCGGGGTTCTGGGGTTGTTGCTGGCGGCCTATGCGCTGTTTGGGCGCACAGACGTCGAAGTCCAACTGCAGACGGTGTGCAACCGCTGCAGCAAGACCATCGGCAACCCTCAGCCCACCACCAAGCGCGTCCCCTTCTGGGAGGCTGACCAGTATCCCAAGACCGTAGACGTTGAGGGCGGCGTCTGTTGGGTCTGCAACGTCGGGGACGGCATCGACGCCGCGGCCCGCGGGGCTGGCGAGTTGGTCGGAGAGGCGGAGAAGCGACTGCG
>VGFB01000157.1 GCA_016869015.1 Armatimonadota bacterium | reverse complement strand
CAGGTCGACCCCGGCGCCCTCGGTGAGGCGGCGGATCTCCGCGATCACATCGGCCTGGATCGCGTCGAGGCAGGTTGCGGTCGTGGCGCGGCGGGCGGCGTCGATCTTGTCGGTCCGCACGTCGGTAAGGAACACGGGCGACGCGCCCATCGCGGCGGCCCACTGAGCCAGCATGATCCCGATGGGCCCCGCGCCGAAGATCGCCACGGTGTCCTCCGGCACAACGCCCACGCGCTCCAGCCCGTGCCGCGCGACCGCCGCCGGCTCAGTCATCGCCGCGCATTCCAGCGACACGCCCTTCGGCAGCTTCAGCAGGTTCCACGCGGGAGCCGCAACGTACTCGGCGAAGGCGCCGTTACACCGTGAGCCGAGGTAATCGTAGCTCTCGCACATCTCGTACCAGCGCATCGCGCACGGCTCGCAGCGGTTGCAGGGGATGAGTGGGAACACCGCGACCCGGTCGCCCTCCCGCCAGCCCCGGACGCGCGGGCCCACGGCGGCGATCGTGCCTGCAAACTCGTGGCCCGGGATCAGAGGGAAGCTGTACGTGCCCTTGGTCATGACGCGCGGCACGTCCGAGCCGCACACCCCGCAAGCTCCGACGCGGATCAGCACCTGGCCCTCGGCGGGTTCGGGTACGGGCACGCGCTCGACCCGCAGGTCGCCCGGGGCGTGCAACACGGCGGCGGTCATCTCGGAAGGCAGGGGCATGGCGGCCTCCACGGCGCCGAAAGGGGAGGGTTTGGGGACGGAAGACGCCGCCCAGGACGGCATCGGGCGGCCCGGCATCCAGCCCGCGGCCGGAAGATCGGCTCAGCGCACGAAGCGGACCCGGCCGGCCTCGGGCACCAGCCACGTACACCCGCCGGTGCCGCGCCACATCACCCAGGGCTCGTCGCCCTGCTTGCGGACGGCGAGGTTGAGCGGCACGCGCAAGTCCGCGTTCGGGTCCAGGCCCAACGACGCGAACGGGAGGCGCATCTCGGCCGTCCAGCGAGCGGGACTGACGACCGTCGCCGCGTACTGCACGTTCTCACCGGCCCGGCGGGCGACCTCCGAGGGGGCGCCAGCCTCCTCGCTGGAGCTGAACGCCCCGCAGGCGAAGCCGCGCAACACCACGATGGGTGGCTTGGGGCCCAAGGTGGGATTGCTGAGCGCCACCTCGACCGCGTCGTTGCCGCCCCAGACGGCCTCCAGGCCCAGCGGCAGGTTCGGGTCCACCGCGTTGTCGAAGGCGACGTAGAGCGCTTCGTTGTCCCAGGCCAGCCACGCGCGGGTCCGGAGCCCGCATTTGCCGCCCTCGACGCCCTCCTGCAGGACAAGCCCCTTGGCGGGCTTCAAGCCGAACCACTCCTCCGCCGCGAGGCGCCCGTCGACGGTCACGGCGCTCGGCAGGCGAGGGATGTCGAACGTCGGCGGCGGGCCGGGCTTGCGGACGGGCTTGGGTCTCGCGGCCGGAGGGAGGGGATCGCGGCGGAGCTCCGAGGTGACCGGCCAGGAGGCGCGGTCCGGGCTCTCGTAGGGACCGATCTCAGCGAAGGGGATGCGTTCGAAGCCCGGCAGGAGCGTTGCCAGGTCGGCCCAGAGGCCGGGATCGGTCAGCGATTGACCGGCCGGCGTGCGCTCCGCATCGATCAGGTTGCCTTCGAGCTTCACGAGGGGCTCGGCCTTCGCCTCCATCCAGCCCCACTTCCCGCCCCAGCAGATGTTGCGCGCGACTGAATTGCCCTTCGGGGCCAGAGGCTCGTCTTCCAGGATACCGGTCAGCTCGGGGTAACGGACCGACCAGGGCGGCTGCTTGTAGTTCAAGTCGAGCAGCTCCTGGGTCGCGAAGCCGCCGACGCTGCTCGCCCAACCGAGGCCGCGGGCGTCGATGCTGAAGGCCTGGCGGCAGTTGAGGAAGAGGTTGTTGGTGATCGGGTTGTCGCGCCCGCCGCCGATAAGGATGGCGTTGGCAACGTCGTAGAAGACATTGCCGGAGATGTCGGCCGAGGAGAAGCAGTCATCGAGGTACACGCCGTGGCAGCCCCGTCCCTCGAAGCCGTGGATGTTGTGCAGGAAGTTGTGGCGGATCTTGTGGCCGCGCATCGACCAGGTCTCGTCGGGGGGCGAGGTGTAGATCGCTCCGGCGTCGTTGGATTGGTACACGGAGCTGTGGATCTCGTTGTACTCGATGGTCATGTCGTTGTCGGCGAAACCGATGGCGATGTGGGGGACGTTGTCGATGAGGTTGTGGGTGGCGCTGTTGCCCACGCCGCGCAGGGCGATGGCCTGCTGGTAGACCGGATCCCAGCGGGAGGTGTGGTGGATGTGGTTGTTCTCGGCCACGTGGTCGCCGCGGGTGAGCGTCTTCCGGTCGCCGCCCTCGAGGTAGATGCCGCCCTGGCCCGTGCCGTAGATGTCGCAGCCGATGACGCGGTGCCCGGTTCCGCCGCGGACCTGGACCGCCCAGTTGCCCATGTTGCGGATCGTGCAGCCGATGACGCCGACGCCGCTGCCCCCGGTGATGACGAACGCATGACCGCGTCCGGCCTCAACGGTCAGGCCCCGGAAGGTGATGTGGGAGACGTCGGTCAGTCGCACGGGGTCTCGCACGGTGGAGACGACGACCTGCCCGGCGGACAGACGCGTCGGAGGCCAGAAGTAGAGGCGAGAGGTCTCGCGGTCGAGGTACCACTCGCCGGGGCGGTCCAACTCCGGCAGGACGTTCTCGGCGTAGAACCACTGTCCCCGGCGGACCTGCACTCCGCTCGCCAGACTGATGACGCCCCGCGTCGCATCCACGCCGCCGAGCGGCACGCGCAAGTCGGCCCAGTCCCAGACCCAGAAGCCGTGCAGCCAGACGTCCCGTTCGCCGGCCCAGCGTTCGGGGCGCGGGTCGGTGCAGACGAACCTGCCGGAGGCGCTCTTCGCGTCGGGGGCCTGGATGACGGCCCCCTGGTCATCGAGGACGTCGGCGATCCTCAGGTAGCCTTCGTTGGGATAGCGGGCCAGCGTCATCGGCGTGTCCCGGAAGAACAGCTCAAGGCCGGGGTCCGAGCGGTAGGAGCCGGGGCTGTTGATGCCCTGTAGATCGGTCACGCCGACGGCCCGCAGGTCGGCCTGGAAGACCTTGCCGCGAGCCGCCGGCGCGAGGCGCCGCATGATGGCCGGGTCGGCGACCCGGCTCCAGTCCGCCACCGGCCGTCCGCCAATCAGCCGGACCTCGGCACCCTCGGCGGCGCGATACTCGATGGCGCGCTCCGGCGTGCCGGAGTCCTCGGTGGTGAACTCCAGGGGCGCGGCAAGCGGGTAGGCGCCGCCCGCGATCTCGACGCAGACGCCGCCGGGCTGCGGCTCCGACTTCAGCTTGCGGACCTCGTCGCGAGCCCGGGTGAGCGAGGCGAACGGACCGTCAGTCCTGGCGCGGTTCGGCCGAGACAGCCGGCCCGACCAGGCATCGTTACCGTCGACGGCCACGTAGAGGGACGCCCGAACGGGCCCCGCCGCTGCACAGGAGCCTAGAGCCAGGAGGACGATTGTCAGGGCCTGCCAGGTTGCCATGGGAACCTCCACGGCTACGGAATGCGAAAGGGGAAGACTCGAAGCCTCGAAGAACGGCGGAAGACGGCCGCGGCTCTTCGGCGTCGGAGCAGCGCTCCGACCTACCAGGTGCGCGCTGCCTAGTCCGGAACGAACCGGCGCCAGTACTCGACGGAGGCCTTCAGGTCGGACAGGACGTTGGACTCGGCCGGCTCACGCTCGCGGTGGGACAGCTCCAGGATCAGCATGGCCTCCTCGGCGCCGGACTCCTCCAGGGCGGCGATGACCTGCTCGCCCGTGATCCTCCCGTTGGCGTTGTGCTCGGGCGTGAAGGGCCAGTGACCGCCCTTGTCCCGCTTGCTCTGCTTGAGATGGATGACCGGTGACACCGCGCCGAACGCCCGCAGCCAGGCGTAGGGGTCGGTGTCGACGGGGTTCGGCGAGGAGACGTCGCCGTGGTCGACATCGAGGACGAGCCGCATGGGGATCGGCATGTCCAGCGCCTCGAAGGCGTCCAGAATCGCGCGGGTCTCCGCGTGCGTGTGAGCTAGCTCGCGCGAGATCGACATCGGCTCAAACAGGAGATGGCGGAAGCCCAGGCCCGCGCCCTGCTCGGCGAGGCGCGCCCAAGCCTGCAGGCCCTCCTCGAGGCGCTCCCGACGGCGGGCCGGATCGGCGTTGTCGGTCACCGAGAGCACGCCGAAGTGTGACCCGGAGGCCTCCGCCCCGAGCTTCGCCGACAGGTCGAAGAAGCGCCCGAACCACTCGAACCAGACCTCCCGACTGTGGCGGTCAGGATGCATGAGGTGGTTCACACGCGTGAAGGCGCTGGTGAACGTGGTTCGGATCGCGACGCCGTGCCGGGCGGCGTTCTCGCGGATCGCCGCGGCCTGCTCGTCCACGAGGTCCGGAGGCAGCCACGGGTTCAGCAGATCGGCGACGAACTGGCAGCAGCGCAGGCCGAGGTCCTCGCCCACGATGCGAGTCCAGACCTCGGGCTCCGGGAAGCGGTTGATCGCGAAGCCGCAGTTGATGCCGAGTTGTAGTTTCACAAGGGTTGTCCCACACTGTTGATGCGTCGAGCCGGAAGCCGAGTTCCCTCCGCCATACCCCCCTCCCTTCCGGGCCAGCCGTTACCCACAGCCCTCGGCAGAGGGAGATCAGCGGGTGGCGGGTGCGCTGTTGACGCATTCCGGGACCGCCGCCGTCTCGGCGGCCGGGGTGGAGGGCGGTGCGCCGTAGGTCGTGGCCGTCCGGCGGCCCCAAGATGCGTCAACACACCGGCATCGCCAGCGCTCGGCGCTTGCGGAGGTACTCCCCGATCGTCTGTACGAGGGTCGCGTGGCTCCAGGTGAGGGGGCTGACCGAGAGCGGCTCGCGGGTGTAGGGGTGGAGCTGCTCGGCCAGGACACCGCTGGGAAGCGCGCTCCGCTCGACCCATCGGAGGAGATCGACGGCGCGGTCGAGCTCGGGGAGGCTCGTCGCGCGAGCGATGTACCACTGGGCCAGCCAGAGGGTACAGATCACCCAGGGGTTGCCGGGCACGTTCGCCACGTCCCGGCTGACCTGGTGGTAGTAGTCGTCCTCATAGCGGGCGACGCCGCCGACGTCGGACTTCACCCACAGGCGCTCGCGAACGGCGCGCATCGTGGCGAGCATCCGCGGGTCATCCACCGGGAACATGCCGAAGTACCAGAGGCCAAAGAGCGAGGCGTCCACGGTGGCGTCACGCTCCCATCGGCCGCCGCCCTTCGGCCGGAGCATCCGCAGGAAGCGCCCGCGTTCCTCGTCCCAGAAGTGCTTCTCCACGCCGGACTTCACCCCCCCGGCCGCCGAGCGGTACTTGTCGGCCAAGTCGGTCTCGCCGAAGGCCTCGGCGAAGCTGCCGCACGCCTGGAGCCCGGCCCAGGTGGCGGCCGCCGTCCAGGCGTGGATGCCGCGCCGCTCCTCCCACAAGTCCCAGGAGGGCAGGGGGAGCCCGGTGCGGGGGTCGCGGTAGTCGGTCATCCAGTTGCCGGAGCGGATGATCACGCCGCGATAGTGAGGCTTCACGAACTCGATGTCTCGGAAGCGCTGGAAGTGCCGCCAGAGGGCCCAGAGCACGAGCGCCGTCTCGTCCTCCTGGATCGGCAGCTCCTTCTTCCCCTCATTGTGCCAGCCGTGCCACGACGAGCCAAGGGAGCCGTCGGGGTTGAACTTGTGCAGGAGGTACCCCTCACGCGTCATGGCCTGGTGACAGAAGTCGAAGAAGCGGCGCGTGATCTGGGGATACCCGGCGTCGATCAGAGTGGCCGCGACGAGGGCTCCGTCCCGCGGCCAGACGTAGCCGTAGCTGTCGCTTCGGTAGCGCGCCATCTCGTAATCGGTGCTGGCGACGATGCCACCCTCGTTGTCGATCTGCGTGCGCAGGACGAGGAGGCTCCGGCGGTACTCCTGCGCGAGGGGCTCCGGGAGGTCGCTCAGATCGCTGGGGTCCTTGTTCACCCACAGCATCCAGTAGTTCCGCGTGCGGCGCAGCATCTCGGCCGGCGTGTGCTCCCGAACCGAGCGGTTATGGGCCACCACGCGCTCGAAGTCCTCGGCGACGGCGATCCAGTACCAGGCCCGCGCCTCGCCGCCGGCCGGCACGGTCAGGTGGAGCGCGATGGTCGAGTCCACGCTGCCCTGCGCCACCGCGTTGCCCGAGAGGCGCCCATCCTCGGCGTCCTTCCACGTGCCCTCGCGGCCCGGTGTCTCCTTCTCCCCGACCGCCCACTCATCCACGCCCACCGCGAGCTTGCCGTCGATCTCCTTGGCGGCATTGGCGAGGAACCAGCGCTTGCGCTTGTAGTGGAAGACGGCCCGTCGCTGGGGCTCATAGTAGGCGGAATCGCCGAGGCCCGTCCCGCCGATGTGCAGGTCCTGGCCGAAGTAGAGCCGCACCTCGCGGGCTTCGTCGGCCTCGTTGCAGACCGTCAGCTCCCGAAGGAAGACATCCTCGTGGAAGTCGACGGCGTCCTGGCACGCCAGCGACAGCCTCAGGTCCGGGTGGCGGAGGCCTACGGCGGTCACCAGGGCATCCCCGGCATACTGAAGCCGCCGCTCCCAGCCGGCGTCGTCCACCCAACGGAACTGCCCATCCACCCAGACCCCGAAAGCCAGCGGGCGGCCGCCCGTGTGGTTCTCCTGGCCGACGTAGGGCCAGAACAGGTCGATCAGCCGGTACGTGCGGTCGAAGTTGACCTGCAACCGGCCGTTTCCCAGCGGCAGATCGCGTGGCATCGGTCCCCCCCGTGCGGGTCACGATATCGGACGGGGGCATTATACACGCGCGGCGCTCCGGGGTCACGAGGGCCCGCCGACGGCGACGGCCGGACCGGGGACCGTGACGGCAACGGCGTGTCTTCCTGGTAACGCCCCGCTCACGTCCCTGTGACAGCGTGGTATATGGGATTCATGCGAACTCCGCCCAACTCCCCGGCGACCTTCGCCGGTCGGGGGCTGCTGCTGCGCGCGGCCAACGGCCCGTTCGGTCGCGCGCTGATCGGCGTGGCCCTGGGGCTGGCGCTGGCCGGCGCCCAGCAGGGGGGGTGGTTCCGGCAGGCGGACTTCTCAGCGCTCGACGCGGCCAACGCACTCGTCCACCCGTTGTGGGAGCCGGCGCCGGTAGTAGTGGTTGCCGGACCGTCACAGGCGGCCGACGCAACGCTGCGAGCAGCAGCGCTGCAGGCGACACTGGACGCCGGAGCGTCGGCGGTCGGGTTCGACGAGACGTTCCTCCATCCCCGGGACGCGGCGAGCCCAAAGGAGGGCGGCGCGCTCCTGGCCTTGGCGACAGACCCGCGTTGCGTCGTCGCCCGGACTCGGCCCAACGCTTCTGGGGGACCGGGCGCCGTGCGGCCTCGGCTGGCCACGGTCGAGCGGTTCGTCCAGGACGGCGGTCGGGCGCGAAGTGTGACACCCCGGCTGAGTTGGTCGGGGCCCGAGACGGCCGGCGGCTTCGTGTACCAGACCACGGTGAGAGCCGCGGCGGGGTACCCGCGCACCGGCGGCGCCTGGCGGCGGATCCAGCGCGCCCTGGCCGCCCTGGAGTCGAGGGACGGCATGCTCATCGACTACGCCCTGCGGCCTCCGCCCCTCCAGGCCACCACGCTGGAGGCCATCGCGTCGGCGCCGCTTCCGGCCCTCCGCGAGCGGGTCCATGGACGCGTCGTCCTGTTGTCGGG
>VGFB01000156.1 GCA_016869015.1 Armatimonadota bacterium | reverse complement strand
GCCCCTGCGGGGCTGACGACCACACTGCCCCGACCCACCAGTCGCCCCTGCGGGGCTGACGACCACACTGCCCCGACCCATCAGTCGCCCCCGCGGGGCTGACGATCACACTGCCCCGACCCACCTCTGTGGTCACACCCGCGAGGCCGTGGGCCGATGGACAGGGGCACGGCGCCGTGCTATCATCGGCAGGCACGATGCGCGCATGAGGCGACCGACCCCGAGACTGCGCGTCGGGATGCGATGGACGAACTGCGTGTGGCGTTCCTCAACTGCCGGAACCTCACGGGCGCCGATCGAGCTGCGGACGTGGCGGCCACGTTGCGCGCGGCCTGCGGCAATGCCGCGCCTCACGGGGTCGGCCTGGCCGAGGTCGCAGACGCCCAGGTCGCACGTGACGTTGCGGAAGCCGCGTGGCACGGCGCGCCCTACCATGTCGAGTGCCGCGCAGGTTACTCGCGGTATTCGGGCGCACAACATCTCGCCATTCTGTGGCAGGCTGACGCCCTGGACACAGCGCCGGGGTCCGGGACGGAGGTCTGGTCGGCGGTTCGCAGTGGCCGTCCCCACTGGATGGCCGTGGCCCTGCAACCGAGGGTTGCGGCCGGACTCCCCTTCTGGTTCGTGGTCAATCACTGGAAGTCCAACATCCCCAGCGCGTGGAAGACCGAGGCGGCCCGGGCAGAGGCCTCCCGCAGCCTCGGGGAGTTCGCTTGCGGCGACGCGGGCCGACTGTCCGACGCCATGCTGCTCATCGGCGATTTCAACTGCGAACCGCACGCGCCGCCATTCCGCCACAGCCCCCTCGTCCCTGCCGATGCGATTCGGTTGCGGGCCGTGCGCGAACACTCGCTCCTCCTGAACCACAGGCGACGTCCATCGTTCTTCTACAACCCCATGTGGCGGTACCTGGGCGAATCGCTGCCCTGTGCCGCCGGCTCGGACGCGCCGACACGGCGGCTGTTGGGTACCTACTGCAGCGACACGAAGGCCGACGACGAGTGGCTGATGTGGGACCAGTTGATGGTGACCAGGCCGCTGTTGGCCGGGCCTGTCGCGTACCTCGTTGAGGATCGCGTCACCAGTGCCCGGCCCGTGAGCGGTTGCAGCGATCACTGCGGCATCGGCCTGGCGTTACGGTTCACGCCGGCCCCAAGAGGCCCAGCATGAGTTGGGAGACCCTTGAGAGCATTCTTGGCCGGGTCGCTGCGCCGAGGACCGGATGGCCCGGGCACGACGCGCTGGCGGTGCTGGATGAGTTCTGCAAGCTCGTCGAGGCCAAGACGGGTGTGAAGTGCCAATTGGTGCGCGGCTACCTGGTGAACATCGGGCAGGAGTGGAAGGTCATGATGGCTGCCGCGACCGGCGGTCCTGAGTACGTCATGCTGCGAGCCTACATCCCGGCGACGGGGGACACGGTCCACCTTGACCTGTACGCTGAGGAACTGGCCGAGGCCCGCAACGCCGAGGAGCTCAGAGTCCGGTTGGAGGCGTTTGTGAGCGAACCCGTGACCCAGGAGAACCTCCGCCTGCTCGCCGGTTGAGGCTCCCAGGCTTGATGCACCATTGCTACCTCCACAAGGTACCTCTTGCATGGCTCCTTCGGACCTGCCCGAGCCCATCCGCCCGCTGCCGTATACCGACGAGGAGCTGTTGGCCCCCGGCCCGCCGCGCACGTATCGGGGCGCGCAGCTGAACGAGATCGCCTTCCCTCTGGGCGGCATTGGGGCGGGGTGTATCTCGCTGTCGGGACGCGGGGCGCTGGTGGACTGGGAGATCTTCAACCGCCCGAACAAGGGCTATCGGCCCGGCTACACGTTCCTGACGCTCTTCGCCCAGGCCGAGGGGCAGGAGCCCGTCTTCCGCGTGCTGGAGGGGCAACTCCCGCCGCCGTATCAGGGCCTCCTCCACGGCCCCCTTGAGTTCGCAGGGATGGGCTTCGGCCCGGCGCGCGAGACCGGAGCCGGGCTGCTGCGCTTCGAGGAGTGCCGGTTCACCGGAGCGTTCCCGACCGCGCAGGTGGCCCTGCACGATGGGGCCGTTCCCGTGGCCGCGCGGATTGAGGCCTGGAGCCCCTTCATCCCGCTGAACGACCGCGATTCCTCAATGCCCGTCGCCGTGCTGGAGGTGACGCTGGAGAACACGCGCGACCGGCCCGTTCACGCCGTCGTGGGCTTCAGCCTCGAGAACGTCTGCGGGCATCCCGAGCTCGGGGGCTGTGTGAACCGACTCGTGCGCGAGGAGGGGCATGGCGGGCTGCTGATGTCGACGGAGAAGCACCAGCCCGACTCGCCTCGCTTCGGCACACTGGCGCTCCTCACTCCCCACCCGGACACCACCTGGGAGCTCTCCCGCGGGCCGGGGCACTGGTTCGCGCTGTCGGAGGACCTGCTGTTCGGCTTCGGGGAGACCGGGCGCTTCCCCGAGCAGGAGCGCATGGAGCCCTCGCCCGACGGGCAGGGCGCGATCGGCTCCCTGGGGCTCATCGCCGACCTCGCGCCCGGCGAATCCCGCACGCTCACCTTCGTCCTCGCCTGGCACTTCCCGAACTTCGAGCAGTACTGGGAGGCGGGGGGCTGCGCGTGCGGTCCGGCGACGTGGCCCAACTACTACGCCGCCCTCTGGCCCGATGCCCACGCGGTGGCGCGGGAGGTGATCGACCGCTACGGGGAGCTGCGCGCTCGCACGTTCCGCTTCCGCGAGGAGCTGTTCGCCTCGACGCTGCCCGCGCACGTGGTCGACGCGGTCAGCAGCCAGCTCGCGATCCTCCGCACACCCACGGTCGCCCGGCTCCCGGACGGCACGCTCTACGGTTGGGAGGGCTGCCACGCGAAGGCCGGGTGCTGCCCGGGCTCGTGCACGCATGTCTGGAACTACGCCCAGTCGCTCGCACATGTCTTCCCGGCGCTCGAGCGAGGCATGCGGGACCTCGACTTCGCGCTGAACCTGCGCGAGAGCGACGGGCACATGCAGTTCCGGATGGACCTCCCCCCCGGCACGCGCGCCTCGCACGGCTTCCACGCCGCGGCCGACGGGCAGATGGGCAACGTGCTGCGTACCTACCGGGAGTGGCAGATCAGCGGTGACGATGCCTGGCTCAAGCGCCTCTGGCCCTCCGCCAAGCAGGCCCTCGAGCACGCGTGGGAGGACTGGGACGCCGACCGCGACGGCCTGCTCGAGGGGGTGCACCACAACACGCTGGACATCGAGTACCACGGCCCGGAGACCGTCTGCGGGTCGCTCTACCTCGCCGCCCTCCGCGCCGGCGAGAACATGGCGCGCCACCTCGGCGACGAGGTTTCGGCCCGGGAGTACCGCCGGGTCTTCGAGAGCGGTCGCCAGCTCACCGACCAGACCCTCTTCAACGGCGAGTTCTACTTCCAGCGCGTCACCGACGAGGCGCCGTACCAGTTCGGCGAGGGCTGCATCATCGATCAGGTCATCGGCCAGTGGTACGCGCGCATGCTGGGCCTGGGCGATCTCCTGGACCCCGAGCACGTCCGCAGCGCGCTGGCCGCCGTGTTCCGCCACAACTTCCGCGACGACTTCCGCAGCCATCACAACCCTCACCGCGTCTACGCCCTGGGCGACGATGGGGGCCTGCTGATCTGCACGTGGCCGCGCGGGGGGCGCCCGGCCCGGCCGCTGACTTACGCCTACGAGTGCATGATCGGCTTCGAGTACCAGGTCGGGGCGCACCTGATCTACGAGGGCTTCGTGCGGGAGGGCCTGACGGTCTGCAAGGCGGTTCGCGATCGCCACGACGGCCTGAAGCGCAACCCCTGGAACGAGTTCGAGTGCGGCAGCCACTACGCCCGCTCGATGGCCAACTACGCCTTCGTGCTCGCGCTCTCCGGCTTCCGCTACTCGGCGGTCGAGCAGCGCCTCGAGCTCGCGCCGCAGGTCTCGCCGAACGACTTCCGCTGCTTCTTCTCGGTGGACTCCGGCTGGGGCTCGATTCGGCTGCAGCGCGCCGGGGAGGCGGCCACGCTGACCATCGCCCCGGTGGAGGGCGTCCTGCGCCTGAGGGAGCTGTCCGTCGACGGCGTCCGGATCACGCTCCCCGCGTCCGCCGTCGCCTCGCCCGAGGCGCCGCTCGTCGTGGCGCTGCCGGGGTAGCCCCGGCGCGGCGCCGCCAACCTGTTGCAACCATTTTCGGGCACGGTTTCAGCATCGTGGGAGGGACCGGGCGCACGACGGTGTATAATCCGCGCATCCTGTCCATCTGCAGCGAGGCTCTCATCGTGATGGGTCGCAGCGACGGCGCCGCAACGAGTCTGTCCGATCCCGCGTCCTCCGGCCTTCCTGTCGCAACCCCTCCCACGCCCGCCCAGTTGCGGGCGCTCTGGCTGCCGATGGTCCTGTTCGTCCTGATCTCCGTGGCCGACACCGCCAGCTCCGTTCACATGCTGCTGACCGGGATGATGGACGAGTACAACCCCCTCATGCGCTGGGTCTGGGTCACGGGCGGCGTGCCGGCCTTCATCGGCGTGAAAGCGTTCCTCACCATCGTACCCGTCTGGCTGTTCAACCGCCTCAAGCGCGAGCGCTACAGCCTCGTACGCCGCGCCGTCTGGGTCACGGTCTTCGGCTACGCCACGATCTACGGCGGCCTCTTCTGCATCGCCAACTACTGACCGCCGTTCCCGATGAGCGCCCCCATTGCAGCCCGCGGTCGTAGCTGCTACACTGCCCTCACTTCCCACAGGCGGTGAGCGCGATGACGTGGACCCCGGACTTCGCCCGTCTCCGGACAGCCCTCTTCTGCGGCGAGCCCGACTGCGTCCCGCTCGCGGAGCTGAAGGTCGATTCCCTCGTGAAGGCCGGCTTCATGGGCTGGGAGCGCTGGCCCGGGGGCTTGCCGGCCGAGATCGAGTTCGCGCGCGCGGCGGGGTACGACTACGTCCGCGCGACGGCGCATGTCGGCTATCCCGCGACAGGCGAGACGAAGAGCCACCACTACGCCGCGTCAGGCAGCGCGGAACAGCAGCGCACGTGGCAGCAGTCCGACAGCGGCGCGCTCATCCGCACGATGGCCGACTGCGAGGCCTTCCCGTGGCCCGACCCCGCGGCGGCCGACCTCAGTGAGCTGCACCTCGCGGCGGAGCTTGTCCCGCCGGAGATGGGCATCGTGACCGGGGTGAAGGGCGGGGGCATCTTCGAGCGCGCGTGGTTCCTGATGGGCTTCGACGGGTTCATGCTGGCGACCGTGGAGCAGCCCGAGCTCATCGCGGCGGTCATGCAGCGGACCGGGGAGGTGTGGGTAGGGACCATCGAGCGCCTCCTGCGCGAGGCGCCGCGCGTCGATGCCGTCTGGTTCTGCGACGATCTCGCCTACACCGAAGGGTACATCGTCAACCCCGCCATCTACCGCAAGCACCTCTTCCCGTGGATCGAGCAGCTCGGCAGCCTCTGCCGCGCGCAGAACCCGCCGATCCCCCTCATCTACCACTCGGACGGGAGACTGTGGGAGGTGCTGGACGACCTTCACGCCTGCGGCGTGAACGCCCTGCACCCCATCGAGCCCAAAGCGATGGACATCGTCGAGGTCAAGCGCCGGGTGCGCGGGCGGCTCTGCCTCATCGGCAACCTGGACCTGGGCTATACGCTCACGCGCGGCACGCCCGAGGAGGTCGAGGCCGAGGTGAAGGCGCGCATCGAGGCCCTCGCGCCCGGCGGCGGCTACTGCGTCGGCTCCAGCAACACCGTCACCGAGTACGTCCCCGTCCCCAACTTCCGCGCGATGACCGAAGCGACGAGGAAGTACGGCTGCGGCGACGGCTGAACCACGAAGACGCGAAGAGCGCGAAGCGGCACGAAGACGGCGGGCGTCACTCCGGATACAGCTTCACCTCATCCACCTCACACTCCCCCTCGGCCCCGGCATCGGTGTAGTCCTGCGGTTCGCCGTTGTAGGGGACCTTGCCGACGGAGAGCGTGGCGACGTCGCCGGTGAGTTGGCCGCCGAGCTCGAAGGTCCACTCCCGCTTCCAGGTCTTCCCGTCGAGGCTGCTCTCGAAGACCCCGGCGCGCTCCAGCCAGCGCGCCCGTAGCCAGATCCACTGGCCGGGTTCCTGCGTCTGGTGGGCGCCGCCGACGAGCTGCTGGCCGAGGAGGTCGGTCTGCAGCTTCCCGTCGCTGCGCAGGCCGATCCGCAGCACGGCCCCGTTCGCCCACTTCAGGCAGGCCGCCGGGCCCCAGGACATGCCCCCGTCCGTGCCGAGCCGGAGGCGCACCGTCAGCCCGCCGACCGGGCGGCCGACGGGCGCGCGCAGGAAGGCGTACGTGTGTGCCCGCGCGCGAACATGCAGCGCGCCGTCGAGGCTCGAGAAGGGGTCGGGGTTCTGCGGCGAGATGAGCTGTTCCGCCTCAGGCAGGGCGTCGAAGTCGAGGCTCAGGATCGGTTCCCCCCACTTCGGCGGACGCTGCAGGGCCTCGCGCTCGGCCCGACTCCCGGCGATCTTCTCCCGCACCAGGGCCTGGCGTTCATCGCAGCCGCGGTCCACCGTCTCACGCAGACCGGGGTTCAGGCGCGGCCGGTACTGCTCGTTCAGCACCTGCATGATGTCGGGGCGCCCGGCCCAGCCGGCGATGGTGTGGTAGCGGCCGTTCACGCTCAGCAGGCGCTCGGTCAGCTCGGGCGTCGGGACCTCGGGGCCGTTGTTGCACAGTACCCCCGGGCAGTTGTTGAGGTTGTAGCCCGACACGAAGAACCGGAGGTAGTCGAGGTCCTCGTACTGGTTGCCGCGCCCCTCACCCCGCAGGATGAAGTCGACGTAGGCGTCGGCCTGCGGGAGGTAGCACAGCCCCGGCCCGAGGGCGCCGGTTGAGTGCCACTCGAGGAGGCCTTCCTCGCCGAGCAGCTCCCGCGTGCTCCGCGCGAGCGCATAGAGCGCCGCCGGGTCGCCCGTGTACTGGCCGTCGAAGTAGAGGCCGTCAGGCCGGTGCTCCTGCATGACGCGCGTGATGGCCGCCATGAACAGGCCCATGTTGCAGCCGCTGCCATCCCCGGGCGGCCAGTTGGTGAAGCCCTCGAAGCTACTGAAGGCATGGCTTTCGACCGGCGTGCCCTTGAGGAAGTAGTAGGGGCTCGTATACACGATGAACCGCATCCCGAGGTCGTGCAGTGTCCGGCGGACGCGCGCGAACTCCTCCGGGCCCAGCCGCGGGACGAAGTCGAGGTTCCAGTCCTTCCAGAGCATCACCTCAGACTGCAGCAGCACGGTGTTCCCGAGCGGCTGCCACGAGCGCAGCGCCTCGTCCGGCGGGTACCCAAGCTGGTTCGACCAGTGCCAGACCACGTTGTCGGTGAACGAGCGCTCCCAGTCATACGGCTTCGGGGGGCACACGCCCAGCCACAAGACGCCGTCCGCCGGCATCTCGTACGTGGCCACGGTCTCCCCGTAGGGGTCGTACCCGTCGTCGGCGACCCGGTCCGAGTAGTAGAGCCCGAAGCCGCCCCACTCGTCGGCCAGCAGGTGGTTCGCCCCGTAGGAGGCGTTCCAGGCGACATCGATCTTCCGCTCCACCTGCACCTTCAGCGGCTCGTGGGCCTGGACCATGCAGAGCGAATCGCCGTTGATCCGGACCGTCAGCCTGGGCCTTTCGACCGTCAGCCGGGCGAAGCCGCCGCCGTGGTGGGTCAGGACCGCCCCGCGCCACGGGCGGCCGGTCTTGAGCACCGCCAGCGCGCGCTTGTGGCCGATGGTCTGGTGGCAGCCGATGCTCCCCTGGCGCAGGTCAATCGCGAAGACCGC
>VGFB01000155.1 GCA_016869015.1 Armatimonadota bacterium | reverse complement strand
GGGGGGCTCGGGGTGAGCTGAGAGAAGGTGGCATGGCCACGCCTTGACTGCGCGGTGCATGCTCTGCCACTCGTGCCGGTGAACTTCCCCGCACCTGTAACGTCCTGGTGTGTAAGCGTCCACTTACACATGGGCGCTCAGGCGAGCGGAGGTGACCCGGTGCGAGACCCCCGGCGACGCAAGCAGCTCCTTCAGGCGGCACTGGGACGCTTCAGTACCGAGGGCTACGAGGCCGCGACGACGCGGAGTATCGCCACCGATGCCGGCGTGACGGAGACCGTCCTCTTCCGGCACTTCCCCACCAAGCATGACCTCTTCCTGGCCGTGGTCCGCGAGTTCGGCCCGAGAGAGCTGTTCCGCGAGATTGGGTCAGGTGGACAGAGCGAGGGGTCCGCCATCGAGGCGCTGCGCGGTCTGGTGACGGAGTACCTCGACACAACCTGGGAGCACCGCACCTGGCTGCGGGTGCTCTTCCAGGAGGCCGGGCGCGATCCCGAGGCGGCCGAGGCCCTGGCCGGGCAGTATCGGGGAGTCGGCCAAGCCCTGGAAGCGATCCTGCGGGACGGGGTGGCGAGGGGCGAGTTCCGCGAGGCACTGGCCGGGCCCGCCATGCAGATCATCGCCCTCGCGGTCAGGGGGTTCGTCGCTCGTTGTGCGGCGAGGCCGCCTGAGGACTGGAGCACAGCCCGAGATGAGTTCGTCTCCAACCTCACCTCCGTGGTCGTGGAGGGTCTTCGCCCCGCGAAGACAGCTTGAGAGGAGAGTCCAGACGATGGGAAGGCTCAAAGCCAACGCCGCGAGTGAAGGTGGCCGAGGCTACACGTGTGCTCTGCTGTCAGCCTGCCTGGTCGGGCTGGTCGGCTTCGCACTTGCGCAGCAACAAGGGGACCTGGAGCCGCGCTTCCGCCGGCTCGACCGCGACGGCGACGGCAAGCTGACGCCGGAGGAGTTGCCGGGCGAGTGGTTCGGGCGGCTGGACACGAACAAGGACGGCGTGGTGACGCTGGAGGAGGCGAGGGCGGCGATGGCGACGACGGCTGCGGCGGACACGCCGCAAGCCGTCGCACCGACTTGGAAGCAGGACTTCGTGCCCGACGCGCCGTTCGTGGGCGAGATCAACGGCTCGTACATCGACCCGGAGTTCAACGAGGGCGCCGGTCAGGTTGTCTTCCAGGACACACAGAACCGCGTCTGGATCGGCGACCTCGACCCGGATACCGGACGGTTCCGGACGGCCACGGGGCGGGATTACCTGGTAGATGAGAACATCACCATCATCTTCGACCGCCCGCCGCAGGGACGCAAGTTCTCGACCAACGGGCCGGAGTGGACGAGGGACGACCAAGGCCACTGCGTGGTCTACACCAAGGCCGACGCGGCCGGCGTCATGCAGCAGTGGCTGGGCCGCATCGTGGATGGGCAGGCCGCAGTGAAGCAACTGACTCGTGGCGCTGTGGACTGCTACGGGAACATGCCCAGCCGGTTCCAGGACGGCAAACCGCCGCGCATCGCGTACACCTACGACTGGCCCATCTGGAACGCCAAGGCGGCCTGGATCTTCGTGGACGAGCCCGAGGAGCCGCACCAGCTCGAGGGCTTCGACTACAGGCAGATGAGCATGTGGAGTGCCGTGTCGCCGGAGTTCCTGTTTGTGCAGCGGCAGGAGGGGGCGCCCTACGGTCAGGTCGCCCGGGCAAACGCGGACACCGGTGCCGTGCAGGTACTGACCAACGACGAAGGCGAGAAGAACGACCCCGGCCTGTTCATCGCACCCGAGTTCGGCGGCGAGATCTGCCTGATGGCCAGCGTGGACAACCGCGCCGTCGGCATCTACCGCGACCTGAAGAGCCCCGACGGCTGCTGGACGCGCGTGGCGACACTGACCGTCCCCGCCGACTTCCCGTACCAGTTCATCTCCTCCCCGGAGCCCATCGCTCCCGCGACGGGCCTGGGCGGGACATCCTACGTGGCCCTGCTGGCGCGGCAGACCAAGGACCGCAACAGCCCCGGCGGCATCTGGGTGCTGGGCCTGGGCACAGACCCCGAGAAGCGGGTGGTGCGGCGAGTGGATGACACGACCGGGGCGAGCACGCAGTCGATGGTGCTGGAGCCCGAACCCTATGTCGGGACCCACGAAGCCTACGTCTACTACAACTTCTACGACGCCATCGCTGGCAAGCACGGCCTACGACGGGCGGCCACCGGGATCAGGAGAGGGGAGCAGTGATGCGCTTGGCACTGGCCGTGCTCGCGGTTGGCGCTCTCGGGCCGTTGGTCCTGATCGCTCGCGCCCAGCACCCCAACGGCGGGGCCAGCGCCCTCTCACGCCTGCGCTTCACGAAGGACTACTTCCCCGGCACGCGGGACGCCGAGGGCCAGTTCATGGGCGGCACGGAAGCGATGTGGCTGGCGGGCTTCCAGGGGCGGCTCTATGCCGGCATCGGCTACGGCCAGGACCAGCCAGGCGAGGACCCGCAGCCCGGCGCGCAGATCCTGCGCAAGGACGCCGCCGACGCGCCGTGGCGGGTCGATCAGGTCTTCGGGCCGGGCTCCATGCGGATCGAGGCCCTCGTCCCCGTGAGCTTCGGTACGGACTACACCGGGAAGAAGCTCGATGAGCCGGTGGGGATGCTGATCGCCAGCTCCTCAGACACGCGCCGGGGTGATCACGAGGTGGCGGTCTGGACGCTCGCCTCGGCGGAGAGCGGCTGGCAGTACTCCAGGATCGCGGCGGGGTATCTTGGCGCACGCGCCATGGGGTCGCACGTGGACAAGGTGACCGGCGTGCATCTGGTCTTCGCCGGGCTCAACCGGGGGCCGGTCCATGCCGGAGCCTACGACCCGACCGCGCCGGGCGGCATCCGGTGGCAGGAGCAACCCGAACGGACGGTCACCACGCGATATCGCAACGACGGCAAGGTCTACGACTTCAGCCGCGTGCTGTGCTTCGCCGAGTGTAACCGCGACCTGTACATGGCCTCGCGCATCACGCTCGACGCCGCCAACCAGCCGGCGGACGGCGGGCTGTACCGTCGCGTGGATGGGCCAAGCCCGGAATGGAAGCTGGTGTACCGCTGGCCGGTGGATACGGCGATCCTGCAATCGCGCTACCTGCGTGGCCTGACTCCGGTGCCCGATCCGGCGGGCGGCGGCCGGGAGTGTCTCATCGCCGCCTTCGAGTACCCCGGCATCATTGTGCGGTTCGCGCCATCTGCCGACGGTGCGAGTGTGACCGCGACGCAGGAACTGGACATCAAGGAGTACCTCAACGAAGCCTGGGACACGCCCGGCGCACGGCGACGCGGGGCCATCGCCGCCTACAACCGCTTCCTGCCTGTAACGGAGCCGGCCTCGGGCGCTACTGTCTGGATGTGCGGGGCGTGGGTCGAGCGTCCCGGCTCCCCGAACCCGCCGGACAACGGATCGTGCTACCTCATCCGCCACCAGGACGGGAGCTACGACTGGGGCTACATCAATGACCCGGCACACCCGGTCCCGGCCGGGCAGCGGCTCACCGGCTGCCGTGACATCGAGCCCTCGCCCTTCCCGGGCGAGACGGGGCGGTCCTGGTACTTCTGCGGCTACGACGGCGGGGCCGGGCCCAGCCACAACACGGCGTGGATCTACCGGGGCGAAGTGGCCCACGAGGAGAGTGCCCAATGAGACTCAGCAGAGCACTGACCGTCTGGGCGTGCCTGCTTGGCGCAGTGACACTTGGCGGTTGCCAGGAGCAGCAGACCCCGCCGGGGCGACCGCAGTTCTCCGTAGAGCAGACCTTCAAGCAGTGGGACAAGAACGGGGACGGCAAGCTGACGGCGGCCGAAGTGCCCGGAGCGCAGCTCTTCAAGTGGCTCGACCAGAACGGTGACGGCAGCGTCAGCCAGGAGGAGGCGGCGGCGTTCGGCAGCGGACGAGCCGGACAGGCGCAGGGACCAGGGCAGGCCCAGGCCTGGCGGAACCCGGGCACCTCGCAGGGAGCTCCCCTGCCGCCCGCGGAGGGCTTCCAGCCGCGATCGCACGACGACGAGGCGACTGCCGCCGGACTGGACCCGGCGGTGCTGGCCAGGATCGACATCGAGATGCAACGGCATGTCGCAGCGAGGAACATCGCCGGACTGATCGCCCTGATCCACCACGATGGCCACCGGGGCTACTTCGAGTGCTTCGGGATGCAGGACATCGAGGCCGGCAAGCCCATGGCCGAGGACTCGATCTTCCGGCTGATGAGCATGACCAAGCCGCTCATCGCGTTGACAGCGCTGGTCCTCTACGACGAGGGCAAGTTCGGGCTGGACGACCCCATCTCCAAGTACGTCCCGGAATGGGCCGAGCCGAAGGTGCTGGAGAACGGGCAGCTCGTCCCCGCAGAGAAGCCAATCACACCACGGATGCTGATGAGCCACAGCAGCGGCCTGTACTACGGGCAGCTCGACGGCGCGCCGGGCGGGGGCGTGGCGGCGATGGCCTACCAGGCCGGGCGGGCCGGCGGCGCGACGCTCAAGGACTTCTCGGAAGCGGCCGCCAAGGAGCCACTGAAGTTCCAGCCCGGCGCCGGCTACAACTACGGGATCTCGATTGACATCCTCGGGCGGTACATCGAGGCCGTCGCCGGCAAGCCCCTGGACGAGGTGATGCGCGAGAGGCTGACCGGGCCGCTGAAGATGGTGGACACGGACTTCTGGGTGCCGCCGGACAAGGTCGGGCGCCTGTGCCAGATCTATCGGCAGCCCAGCCCGGGCGTGCTCGAGCCCGGGCACCAGGCCGCTGATCCGACGGTGAAGCCCACGCTCTTCATGGGCGGGCACGGCATGCTGAGCACCGTGGGCGACTACGAGCGCTTCTGCCTCATGATCCTGAACCGGGGCGGGCTGGACGGCGTGCGAGTGCTGAAGCCCGAGACCGTGGACCTGATCTTCCAGAACCACGTGCAGGCCCCGGGGCAGATGTACGGCCTCGGCGGCGTGGTGAACGGTCAAGGCGGCTACGGCTGGGGCGGGGCGGATGGCACGCAGTTCTGGATCGACCGCACCAACAACCTCTTCGCGATCTTCATGACCCAGACCGACTGGTACCGGGCGCCGACGTACAGTGCCTTCCGCGCGCTGGTGTTCGAGGCGGCGGGGATCGAGGCCGGGCGGCAGTGGACGCCCCCGGCGGGAGGTGCAGCGCAGTGAGCAGGCAGATCCTGACGGTTGCGGCGGGGCTTGCCGGCCTGATCAGCCTCAGCCTCGGCCAGCAGCAGCCCGCCGGGCAGGGCAACCTCGACCAGCGCTTCCGGCAGCTCGATCGCAACGCCGACGGCAAGCTGACGCCGCAGGAACTGCCCGGCGAGTGGTTCGGGCGGCTGGATACGAACAGGGATGGCGTGGTGACGCTGGAGGAAGCGCGGGCGGCGCTCGTTGGTGGCGCCCGGCAGGACCTCGGACAGGTTGCCCCGGCTGTCTCGCCGTCCACTGTCGGCGAGGAAGCCTGGCCCGGGGGGCCGAGGCTGAAGGTCATGCCGCCGGGGGACGCCTCGGCCGATGCCGCCGGGCGCGGGCAGCTCTTCGAGAGCATCGTCGTGCCGGGCTTCACCGACATCCAGGAGGGCACCAACGGCCTGGCTATCGCCGATCTCAACCGCGACGGTCTGCTGGACATCATGGCGACCCACTCGGCTCCGCGCGGCAGTGGCGGCGCCTGGGGCGCCGGCGAGAAGCTGCGCGTGTTCCTGGGCGAAGGCGACTTCGGGTTCCGCGAGCACGCGATCAAGCTGGTCGGCTCGGATGCGACGCTCGATGCATTCGGGCGCGGACAGGTGCCAGTCCTGGCGGACTTCAATAAGGACGGCGTCCTGGACCTACTCGTCACGCGGCACGCACCCATGCAGGCTGGGGAGAACCGACGCGGCGTTCCACTGCAGGGCAACGCTCTCTTCGTGACGGACGGCGCCTGGGACACGTTCCGCGACGTGTCGGAGAAGATGGGCCTCCGCAACGAGTTGGCGTACAACCGCCAGCCCTGCTTCGGCGACGTGAACCGGGACGGCTGGCTCGACATCGCGGTCGGCTGTGACAACATCGGCGATGCGCAGGGCGGTTTCCCCCACAGCCGCCTCTACGTCTTCCGGCCCAACGGTCCGCGCTTCGAGGACGGGACCTTCGAGGACGTCGGGGGCACGGACCTCGTGCCGGACTTCGGCGGCTTCTACCATGACTCGGCCCGGGACAAAGCCGGACCGGACATCAACCTGGTGGACCTCGACAACGATGGCGACCTGGACCTCTTGCAGAGCTACCACTGCGATGTGCGCCAGCCGCTGCTGCCCTACTCGCCGGGCGAGTACCGACAGGGCGTCTTCTGCTGGAGGAACCTGCTGGCAGAGACAGGCGAGTTCCACTTCGAGAAGGTGACCGACAACGGGCTCGCGTGCGAAGCGAAGCTGACGTACAATCGCGAGAAGCAGCTCTATGAGCCCACCGGCAAGGCCCCTGGGCTGCCCTACATCTCGCTCGCGGACGTGGACAACGACGGCCTCCCGGATGTGCTCGCTGTCGGGCCGGCGGACCCCGGCTGGGCGCCGCGCGCGGAGTATGTTCACGGGCGGTTCTGGCGCAACCTCGGCGAGTTCCGCTTCGAGGGGCAGACCGAAGAAGCGGGACTGCAGCCGATCAACTGGACGTATCGCCAGTGGTATGCGTACTGGGAGTCGCCGATCCCCGAGCGCTTCGCCAACTGGCGCGCCCGTAACCCAGGGCTCCTCGGCCAGCCGGGCCTCCCGCCGCAGAACCCGATTGACGCCCACGGCTTCTACGCAGCGGACGCGCTCTTCGGCGACTTCGACAACGATGGTTGGGTGGACCTGGTCGTCCTGGACCGATCCGAGACCCAGGACCCCGGTACGACACGGGCAATGCTGTTCATGGGCAAGGGCGATGGGACGTTCGAGCTGAAGCCGACGGCGTTCAGCGGTCTCGATGCCTCAGGCATCTGCGGCCAGGTCGCCGACCTCAACAACGACGGCCTACTGGACATCGTCTTCGCAGCTGACCCGGACAACTCCGGCCTCAGTTCCGGTCCCGACCGCTACGAGGACAAGGTGTATTGGAACACCGGCCTGCACGGGGCGCGGGAGAACCACTGGCTGCGGCTGCGCTTCTCGGGAGTGTCAGACGCCGAACTCATCGGTGCGCGGGTTGAGGTGCGTGAACCGCAGATGGGCAAGCTGCTCGGGATGCGCTCTGTTTCGGCCAACGACAGCTACAAGTCGGGCTGCCCGCTGGAGGTGCACTTCGGGCTGGGCAAGCATGAGAGGGTGGACCTGAGGGTCTCGCTGCCCAACGGGCGCGCGGTGGCCGTGGCTGCCCTGTCGGGCGACCAGTACGTGGACTGCAACCTCCAGTCCGGCAACGCGACAGTGGTGCAGATCCCGGGCCGAAGCGCACGGTGACAGCTACCCCTGGGTCGGCTGAGCCCCAGGCGTCGCTGTTCCCCACGGCCTTGGGCGGCCAACCCGCCGGGCGGTGTCCGCTCGGCTCCTGACCAGCCTTGTGTCCGGCATGGCCTTGAGAAGCGCAGCACGGTCGGGTCTGGGCTCGGAATGTGCTCGTCGAGGGCCTGTGGCTGACGCTGCGCCGCTAGATGGCGTGTCCGCCGTGATTCTGGCAGTTGCCGTTTGTCGTCGTGGGTCGGCTCACCAGAGCCGACGCCGTCCGGCATTGATCTGGAGGCTCTGTCGGCTCTGGTGAGCCGACCCACGACGGCCCAAGGCTTCACGGCTGACAAGGCGCTAGTGGCGTG
>VGFB01000154.1 GCA_016869015.1 Armatimonadota bacterium | reverse complement strand
TGCTGCACGGCATCTACCCGGGGCACGGGAACGACGTGGACGGAATGGCGAAGTACGCAGGCCTGCTGCGTGACCTCAACGCCGCCGGCTGGGAGCCGATCACCCACGCGCGCGTCGACCCTCCGACCATCAGGCTCGAACGCTTCGGGAGCGCGCCGCACGTCTACCTGGTGGCCCACAACCCCACCGACGCGCCCGTGACCGCGAAGGTGACGTTTGACGCGAGGGCGATGGGTCTCGGCGCAGTGGCGGGTCTCGAGATGCGGTTGGGTGAGGCAGCGACACCGGAGGGCGCGGCCATCGCCGTGCGTCTCGACGGGAAGGAGACGGCGGTGCTTGAGGTGAAGGGCGGGCAGTGAGAGGCGCTGTTGCGCCGGGATTCCACGGAAGGAAGACGCGCCGCATGACTGCTCAGGATCGCAACCACGGCTGTCGGATCAGCGATGAGTGGACCTATCGGGGCCTGCGGGTCCTGGTGATGGAGAACGACCTGCTGCGGGTCTCCATCCTGCTGGACAAGGGCAGCGACATCTTCGAGTTCCTCTACAAACCACTGGACCTGGACTTCATGTGGGTCACGCCCGGCGGTGTGCGGCGGCAACCGTGGCTGGACAGCTACCCGGACCCGGTGGGGCCGTTTCTCGATTACCACGAGGGGGGCTGGCAGGAGGTGCTGCCAAACGGGGGCCGGGTCTGCGAGCACCAGGGGGCGCACTTCGGGCTGCACAGCGAGGTGTGGGCGCTGCCGTGGCGGCACCAGATCGTCGCCGACGGCGCCGATTCGGTCAGCGCCAAGCTGTGGGTGCGCTGCAATCGGACGCCCTTCCTGCTGGAGAAGACCCTCACGCTGCAGCGCGGGGAGCCGGCCCTGGAGATCAGCGAGACGGTGACCAACGAGAGCGAGGTGGAGCTCCCCCTGATGTGGGGTCATCACCCCGCGTTCGCGCCGCACTTCGTCGACCGGCACGCCGTCATCCGGATGCCCAGGTGCGAGGTGGTCTCCGACGCGAACGTGGATGCGGCCAGCCGCTTCGACCCGCGACAGCGCTTCCCGTGGCCGATCGGCAAGGCGCGCGACGGGCGGGAGGTCGACCTTTCCCGGCTGCCGGGCATCGGCAGCGGCATCTCCGACATGCTCTATCTCACCGAGCTGGAGGAGGGCTGGGCGCAGATCGACAACTCGAAGCTGGGCGTCGGCTTCCGCATGGACTTCGACCTGAACGTCTTCCGGCACTGCTGGCTGTACATGGAGTTCGGCGGGAACCAGGGGTTCTGGGCATGGGGCCGCCAGAACACCGTCTGCCTCGAACCGTTCAGCTCCTGGCCGGCGATCCTGCCGAACGCCGCCGAGCAGGGCACCGAGCTCCGCCTCGGCCCCCGTGCGCACCTCGACGCCTGGCTGCGGGCCGGAGTTGTGAGCCTGTGAACGGAGGTCCGGAGAGTGCGGCATGGACGGAGGTGGAGGCGGGCGACGTTGCGAACCTGCGCGCGGTCGCTACCACAGCTCAAGGGGGGAGTCCGATGCCGGCAGCGAAGGACATCATGACAGAGGGCGTGGAGACGATTGATGGCATGGCGACGGCGCGCCAGGCCGCGCAGAAGATGGCGGAGACGGGGGTGCGGGCCCTGATCGTGGAGCGCCGGGGGCCGGAGGATGCATACGGCATCGTTACGCAGCGAGACATTGTCTATGAGGTGATCTCGGCGGGCGAAGATCCGGACGAGGTGCTGGTGCACGAGATCATGAGCAAGCCGCTGGTGGTCGTCAATCCGGACCTGGACGTGAAGTACGTGGCGCGGCTGATGAGCAACTTCGGGCTCTCCCGCGCGCCGGTCATCGCCGAGGGGAAGCTGCAGGGGATCGTGTCGGTGAGTGATGTGGTGAAGACGATCGTCTGAGTGCCCCGGTTGCTCGCCGCATCGGCCAGCCCGTGAGGGGCTGGCCGATGCGGTTCTCAGCCAAGCTGCCCCGCGCGTTCGGCCGCCAGCAGGCAGGCAATCGTCTTCCCATCGGTAATGCGCCCATCCAGGCACATCGCCAGGGCCTCGCCGCAGTCCACCTCGACGGTCTCGATCACCTCGTCCGGATCGCCCTGGGCCGGTGCGGAACGCAGGTCACGCGCTACGAACCCGTACATCAACTCGTCGGTGAACCCGGGCGTCGTATAGAAGGTCACCAGCGGCTCGATTGCGCCGGGCTCGCGTCCCGTCTCCTCCTGCACCTCGCGGCGCGCGCAGCCGACCGGCGTTTCACCCGGCTCCAGCGTCCCCGCCGGGATCTCCAACAACCATCGGCCGACGGCGTGGCGCCATTGGCGGATCAACAGCACGCGCCCCGGCGCCGAAAGGGGCACGACGGCCACGGCGCCCGGATGCTCGATGACGTCCTGCGTGCCCTCGCCGCCTTGGGGTAGCCGTACGCGATCGAGCCGCACGCGGATCTTCCGGCCGCGGTGAACGACGTGGCTCTCCACGACGACCGGCACTCGTCCCGAGGGGGGCTCGCTCATCGGGCCTTCCCCCGGAAGCGCCGCGCGCCGGCGAGGCGGAAGAAGTTCTCCAGCAGGGTCTTCCCGTCCGGGTAGGCATCGGTGTAGCCTTCGGGGTGGAACTGCACGCCGTAGAGAGGCTTGTTCCGGTGGCGGTACGCCTGCACCCGGCACTCGTCGGTGGAGGCGAGCACCGTGAACTCCCTCGGCAGCGTCTTCACCTCGCAGTAGTGCGACTCCAGGCAGAAGAGCGTCTCCTCGAACCCCCGAAACAACGGGTCGTCCTGCACGGTGCGGATGTGGTGGAAGCCCGTCTCCTTGAAGTACCCGGGATGGTACGCCGGGTACAGGTCCGGCTCCCCCGGCCGCAGCTTCCGCATCGGCAGGTCTTCAAACTGCGTCACCTTCCGGATGTCCAGCGTGTGGAACATCGCGTTGAGCTGGTGGCTGCCGCAGATGCCCAGGATGGGGCACGTCGCGCGCTTCACCGCGTCATTGACGCCCACGAGGTGCTTGCGGTCGAAGGTCTCGAAGCTCCGTCCGAAGCCGCTCATCACCACCGCCGTCGGCGCGAGTTCGGCCAGCAGCCGCGGGTTGACGCGCTTGTAGCGCACGAGAAGACACGGCTCGCCGGAGAGCTCCTCGAAGCGCTGCTGCTGCTGGAAGTAGCCCGCTCCCGCGCCGGAGAGCTCATCATCCTGGGCGAACACGACGTAGAAGACCATGCGTCCCTCCATGCGTCGGCGACCGGCCTTGCGCAGGGTGGGGCGTTCCCCGGTCTGCAATCGGGGCCCTCCCGGCAACGGCGTCGGGACGGGAGCCCCGACCTGCGACGGCGACGTTCGGACCGGCGTGGCCCTACCGCCACTTCACGTCAATCGCGAGGCCGCTCGGCTGGTTGTCGTACCTCAGCAGCAGCGTGTCCGCTTCCTCACGTGTCGCGACCTCAACCGCCTCGCCGGTAGCCGAGGTGACCGTCGCGCTCTGGAGGGTCTTCCCGCCCGTCGCAAGGCGGCACGCGCCGTGTACTCCCAGCGCGTCCGACACGATCAGCCGCGTGCGCATCGGGGCCTCGTCCGACCAGTCGACGCATGAGCTGCAGTGCAGGACCTGTGGGCGGCCAACCGTTTCGACGGCTTTGAGCACCGCGACCCGATCGGGCGCGAGACGCACGTCGCGGACTACCGGCAGCTCCGCCTTCAGCACGTCCACGTACCGACCGGGCAGCGACAGCGGCCCATCGAAGGTCTTCGCGATGACGTATGGCCCCCGACGCAGCTTGAGATGGTGCTGCTCGGCGTAGGCATGGCCGGCGGCCTCCACGAGGTGTCGCATCAACGCGCGCAGTTGCCGGTCGCCCCTCTCCGTCGCCGCGAAGCAGCGCCCCGGCAAACCGCAGAAGAGGACGCGGCCCTGCCCGAAGGTCTTCTGCAGGGCGAGCGCGTCCTTCCCGTCGCCGAGCAGCACCTCGGCCCCCGAGTCGTCGTAGGTCACGAAGGGCTGGTTGACGGGCGTGCGCCACAGGTCGGGCCCGTCGCCCCAGGCGCCGCGGGGGAAGGCGCGTTCCCGGTCGGGCGGCCGGCCGGACGCGAGCAGGCGGTACTGGTTGCCGAGGTCGATCCGCAGCGTGGCGCGCGTGCCGCGGTCGAAGGGCAGGCGGTAGACGATGAACCGTCGACCATCGGCGAACCGCGTGGGCGGCTGGGCGCCGGTGAGGAGCGAACCGGCGTCGTGGTAGATCAGCTCCGTCTCTCGCGGCGAGCCCGGCGCGATCGGCTCCCGCACCGGCTTCCCGTCGCGCGTCCCGTCAAGCTCGAACCCGGACAGCAGCGGGCCCCATCCATCTTCCGGCAGCGTGTCCTCAAGGCGAAGGTAGGCCGCGTCACCGTCGGTCAGGAAGGCCGACAGATCGATCTCAAGGGTCCGCCGGTTCTCCAGCATCCGCCCCTGGTAGTCGGTCTCCGCGACGACCTGCCACGGCGCCTCGGCGCCCGGCGAGACCCGGCGGCCCGCGGTACGGAAGCCCAGCAGCGACAGCAGATGGTCGGTGGGCCCGTGGAAGCCCGCCCGCCGCCACCACTCATCCGCGTCGCAGTACGCGTCGTCGCCGCCGCAGACCAGCAGCGAGCCGCCCGCGGCCACCCACTGCGCCAGGGCCTCGTTGGTCGCGGCGGAGGCGGGCTTCATGGCGTCGTAGGAGACCAACAGCGTGTGGTACGGCGCGAGATAGGCCTCGTCGGTGAGCCGGTCCAGATGCGCCAACTGCACGGGCACGCCGCGCATGAGCAGCGGCAGGCACAGGCCGTAGAGGTCATCCATGTCGCCGGCGTCCGGCGCACCGCGCTGGAACATCGCCGAATCGGCGATGAAGGTCGCGATTCCCGGAGTCCCGCAGTCCCAGTCGGCGCCCTGTTGCCGCGCCATGTCGCTCAGCACGCGGATGATGCTGGTGATCTCGGTCGCGAAGTCGGGGGGCACGCGGCCGAAGATGCGCGTTGGCCACGGCATCACCTCGAAGCGCGTGACCTCCGGGAACATCAGCGAGGCGGCGAGCGTGCGCCGGTAGTTGTCGCGATAGTCCTCCATCGACCGGTCGGGGTTGTCCTCGAGCGGGTCCATCAGGAACCAGACCGGCACATTCAGCCCTCGCGCGAGGTTCCAGGAGGAGCTGTACTCGAGGAAGCCGTTCTCGAAGGTCCGCTCGGCGAGCTTCCCCTGGTGCGTCACGGCGGAGCGGGCGGTGCCTGTCCAGACCTGCGCGACCATCTCGTCGACCAGTCCGGTCCGCAGCATGGCGCAATGGGCGAAGGTGATCCCCCAGGCCGAGTAGTTCAGCGGGCTATGAGCGAGCAGGAAGCGCTTGGCCTGCGGATCGGCCTCTCGGGCGGCCTGGTAGATGTCCGTGAGGAGCTGCTGCTCGAGCTGCGCCTTGAGGCGCTCGGACTTCAGCCGCGCATCGACCGAGGAGGTCTGATCCTGCCACGGCTCGCCGTAGGCCGCCTGCCACTCGGCCCGGAAGGCCGGGCTGTAGCCGGCGCGGCTGAAGAACTCGGGCTCCTCCGGACAGGCCGCCACTGCGCCGCTACGGACGGCCTGCGCGAAGTAGTCGGCCATGATCCTCCGGCGCTGCGCGGTGGGGACCAGGTAGTAGCTCCCCGGCCCGCAGGTCAGCGCGACACCCTGGGCGTCCATCTGCGGCTCGCCAGGGTTCCTCTCCACATAGTCCGGTCCGTCGCGGAAGCCGCCCATGCAGTGGGGCTCGTAGCCGAAGTCGCGCCAGGAGCGCAGGTCCTGCTCACCGTTCCCCGCGACGATGACGATGTCGACCTTCAGGTCGTTGTCCTCGCGATAGCCCGTCGGGGTCTGGAAGCTCGTGTTCCGGGGTCTCGTGAGGCGAGTGCTCCGGGCGGCATCGGCGGCTGCGATCCCGAGCGCCTGCTCCAGCGTGTCGGGCAGGCCGTTAGCGTCCGCATCGGCGGGCTTGCCGCGAGGGAGCGCGATGGGCACGAACTCGCGGGCCCGAGGCTCCGGCAAGGCGCCCTCGGGGACCACTTCGCCGCGCCACAACCCGGCCGAGTGCAGCCAGACCGTGCCCGGCGACCAGACTTGGAGCGAAACATCGGCCCGCGATGCGCCCTCCGGAGCCGTGACGGTCGCGGTCAGCAACTGCCACACCTCGACGCCCGGAGGCACCGCGGGTCCCTCTTGCCCCAGGAAGCCCCCCTCGCCAAAGAACCGCACGAACAGTCGGTCGCGGTCGGAGGTGCTTGCGTCGCTGCGGATCCACCCGGCCACGGTCAGGCGCTCCCCGGGCCTCACGTCGGCCCCCTGGCTCGTGGCGCCCGCCCAGTCCTCCCCACTGCCCTGCAGGCGCAGCGCGAACTCCGCCCCATCGGCGCTCGCGTACCAGTCTGCCTTGCGATCGCCCGTCCGGTTCAGGCCCCAGTGCGAGGGACCGTATACCCCCTTCGCGAGGTCGGGGTTCGGCACGAGGTTTGGCGGCATGGCGCCCTCCTGACCGATGGCGGGAAGCACGAGCAGGGCGACGAGCAGCCACAGCGTGCGCATGGCGATCCTCCGGTGCCTGGAAAGCCGCGAGGCCGGCCCCAGCGGAGAGGCCGGCCTCGCAAGGGGACGCGGAACCTACCACGTGACCGTCTTGAACTGCGGCAAGTGCGGCTGGTTCTTCTTCAGCATCTGCTTGACCATCTGCTTGATCTCGCCCAGGGAGAGGACCGCCGCGCTGAGCGGATCGTAGCAGACCGCCTGGTAGACCAACTCGGGGTCGCCCTTGATTGCCGCCTCGACGGTCATCTCCTCGTAGGCCGCGGTGAGGGCGGTCAGCGGCTGGCACTGGGGCGGGAGGTCGCCCACATGGACTGCGTTCAGGGCGCGGCGGCTGGCGAAGACCGGCACCTCCACGCAGCACCCCTCGGGCAGGTTCGTGATGATCTGCGCGTTCGGAACGTTGCCGTTGAACTCGAACGGCTCCCCGCCCTGCCACGCGTTGATGATGGAGGCCGCGTACTCGTGGCCGCGGGCGAGGTGCAGCGGCGCCGGGTTATCGAGCCAGGCCTGGATGTCCTTGCGCCAGTGCTTGTCGCGGCGGAGGTACTCGTCCAGGATGTAGGCGTACACGCCCGGGTTCCAGCCCGTGCCGTGGGTGCAGTGCTTCTCGATGAGGTCCGGGCGCTTGCGGAACCACCAGTTGTACTCCGAGTTGTGGCCGCTGGACTCGGTGACGTAGTAGCCGAGCGCCAGGAACATCTCGTTCCGGACGTGTTCCTCGTTGTAGACCTTCTTGTTCCGCTTCACGACCTCGCGGAGCTTCGGGTAGGCATCCTCCCCGTTCCAGAGGAACTTCACGAACCAGGAGAGGTGGTTGAGGCCGGCGCAGGTGTAGGTGACCTCGCCCATCGGCGCGCCGATCCAGTGCGCCATCATGTGGGCAGTCCCCTGAACGCTGTGGCACAGGCCGCTGGAGACGATGCTGCTCTCCCGCTGCATCGCGCGGCAGAGCATCGCCATGGGGTTGGTGTAGTTGAGCAGCAGCGCCTTGGGGCAGAGCTCCTCCATGTCCTTGCAGATGCCGACCATCACGGGGATCGTCCGCAAGGCCCGGAAGATGCCCGACACGCCGCGCGTGTCGCCGACGTTGGTATCGACGCCGAACTTCATGGGGATCTCGATGTCGTGCCGCCAGACCTGTACGCCCCCGGCGAGGATCGTGATGATGACGGCATCCGCGCCCTTCAGGGCCTTGCGGCGGTCGGTGGTCGCCGTCACCTTCGCC
>VGFB01000153.1 GCA_016869015.1 Armatimonadota bacterium | reverse complement strand
AAGGTCGTGGATGAGATGGACTGGCTCGATCTCGTCCACGAGCACGTCGAGCTCCACTCGACCAGCAAGCACGTCACCACCGACAGCGGCCCGTACATGGCCGGGGCTCTGGCCCGCTACAACATCAACCACGAGTGGCTGCGCCCCGAGTCGAAGGCCGCCGCCAGCGCGCTCGGTCTCCAGCCGGGCTGCAACAACTCGTTCTACAACAACCAGGCGCAGGTCGTGGAGATCGTTGAGTGCACGCTGGATGCCATCGACGTCATCGACCAGCTGCTCACCACCGGCCTGGACTACGACGACGTCGTGGGCCCCTCCCTGAGCAGCGTGGACTGGAAGCCTGGGCGCGGCGCCGCAGCCGTCGAAGTGCCGCGCGGCATTCTCTTCCACGACTACACGGTGGGCGAGGACGGACTGATCACGGACGCGAACCTGTGCATTCCTACCGGCCAGAACTACGGCAGCATCGAGGCCGACATGCGCACGCTCGTGCCCACGATCCTGGACAAGCCGCGGGAGGAGATCGGGCTGACGCTGGAGATGCTGGTCCGCGCCTATGACCCGTGCATCTCCTGTTCCGTCCATCTGCTCAATGTCGAGTTCGTGGAGTAGCCCTCGACCCCGCTCCCCCTGGGAGCGGGGCAGGGGCTGAAAGCCCATGGAGCGATCCGTGGACGGCAAGCGGACCCTCGTGATCGGGGTGGGCAATCCGCTCCGCGCCGACGACGGCGTGGGAGTATGCGTGGCGCACGCCCTGGCCGCGCAGCCGCTGCCCAAGGACGTGGCCGTGGTGGACGGCGGGACCGGCGGACTGGACCTGCTGTTCGAGCTGGAGAAGGCCGAGCGCGTCCTGCTCATCGACGCTGCCGAGATGGGCTGCGTGCCGGGGGAAGCCCGGACGTTCTCCGGCCACCAGGTGGCCGCCGGATCCGGGGCGCGGTTTGCCTCGACTCACGGCTTCGGGGTGGCGGAGGTGCTGGCCCTCGCCCGCTCGGTGGGCGTCGAGCCCGAGGTGACGGTGCTAGGCATCGAGCCGTCCGAAGTGACCTACCGGGACAGCCTGTCGGAGACCCTCGCAGCACGAGTCCCGGAGTACGTCGAACTGGCCAGAGGGCTTCTCGCCCCCGGCGGCGAAGAACCCGACTGGCCCCACACGCAGTCAAAGGAGTGACATCAGTGGCGAAGATCCTCGTCGTGGACGATGATCCCGACATCGTGGAGGCCATGCGGCTGGTCCTCGAGGGCAGCAATCACGAGGTAGCCACGGCCGCCAACGCCCCCGAGGCCGAGGAAGCGGTCGTGGCCGTGAAGCCCGACCTGATCCTGCTGGACATCATGATGCCGGAGGGCACCGAGGGCTTCCAGTTCGTCTGGAAGCTCCGCAACGAGCTGGCCGAAGAGGTGAGGGAGACCCCGATCGTGGTGCTCTCTGCCATCCACTCGAAGGTCGACCTGCGGTTCTACCCCGAGCAGTCCGACGGGACCTACTCCGCGGGCGAGTACTTGCCGGTCCAAGGCTTCATCGACAAGCCGGCCGCGCCCCAGGAGCTGCTGAACAAGGTCAGCGAGGTGCTGGGGGCCTAGTGCGGTGTCACTCGTGACTGCCTGCATTGGTGGACGGCCCGTTCCGCACGCCCATCCGTGGCCGTCGTAGGACGGAGCGCTGCTCCGTCACCGTGGCCGCCGTAGGACGGAGCGCTGCTCCGTCACCGTCGCCGCCGTAGGACGGCGCGCTGCTCCGTCACCGTCGCCGCCGTAGGACGGAGCGCTGCTCCGTCACCGTGGCCGTCGTAGGACGGAGCGCTGCTCCGTCACCGTCGCCGTCGTAGGACGGAGCGTTGCTCCGTCACCGTGGCCGTCGTAGGACGGAGCGCTGCTCCGTCACCGTCGCCGTCGTAGGACGGCGCGCTGCTCCGTCACCGTGGCCGCCGTAGGACGGAGCGCTGCTCCGTCACCGTGGCCGCCGTAGGACGGAGCGCTGCTCCGTCACCGTCGTTGTCGTAGTGGGCGTTTCGAGCGACGACGACACATCCTCACAATCACGAGTGACGGCGCACTGGTCTCGTCGCAAGCCGGAATTCACGCGGGGCGGCAGGCCAGCGTCAGGGCGCGAGCATGGCTGCCGCCCCGCCGTTTCCGAGGCGCCAATGAAGCGGATCGACGGCTTGGGCGCGGAGGCCTTACGCTTCGCTGAGGCGGAGCTCACCGAGCGCCTCCACTGGTTCATCCGGATGCGCTGGGTCGCCGCGGCCGGAGTTCTGGTGGGCACGTTGATCGGGCGCTGGGTCATCCTCGTGCCGATCCAGACCGAGGGACTCCTCGCCGTCGCGCTGGGCATCGCCGGGCTGAACCTCCTCTTCACCGCCTGGGACCGACGACTCAGCGCGCGCGGCCGCGCCTCCATCGCCATCGCGCAGGCCCGCCCCTTCGCCAACGTGCAGATCGCCGCCGATCTCGTCTGCCTCGGCATCCTACTGCACTTCTCCGGCGGGGTGGAGAACCCCCTCTGCTTCCTGTTCGCCTTTCACATGATCATCGCGAGCATCCTGCTGTCCCCCGAGATGGCCCATCTGCAGGCGGTGCTCGCCATCGTCATCCTCGCGGCGATGGTCGGCCTCGAGCAGTACGGCCTCATCCGCCACATCCATCTCGGCCTGTTCATGGGCCCCGAGTTCTACCAGTCGGCCGCCGCCTGGCTGATGGTCTTCACCCTCGGCAGCACCCTCTTCCTGCTCGTCTACATGACGACGTCGATCACCGGCCGCCTGCGGGAACGCGAGGCCGAGGCGGCCCGACTTGCACATGAGGTCGCGGAGAAGGCTGGGGCGCTGGAAGCCGCCTATGACGAACTCCTGGCGACCCAGAAGCTCCAGGTCACCTACATGCGCAAGACCTCCCACGAGCTGCGAGCGCCGCTGGCCGCCATCGGCAGCACGCTGGACGTGATCGCCGAGGGTGTGGTGGGGGAGCTGCAGCCCAAGCAGAAGGAGCTGCTCGACCGGGCGCGGGAGAGGGTCCGGGGCCTGATGCGGCTCGTGACCGACCTGCTGACGCTGCTCAAGAGCCGGGCCGCGCCTCCGAAGGAGCGCTTTGAGGCCGTCAACCTGGATCACGTCGTGCGGAAGGTGGTCGATCTGTTGGCCGAGCGTGCCGATGAGGCCAAGGTCTCCGTGAACACGCACCTGCCCCCGGGCCTGCCGCCGGTCTGGGGCGACGACGAGCTGCTCGATCAGATCGCCACCAACCTCATCTCCAACGCCATCAAGTACACCCCCGCGGGCGGATCGGTCAGCATCACCAGCGAGGCCGACGAGGCCCACACCTCGCTTCGCGTCGCCGATACGGGCATCGGGATCGCGGCGGAGGACCTCCCGCGTGTCTTCGATGAGTTCTACCGCACCAAGGGCGGCCGCGACTTCACCAGTCGCGGCACCGGCTTGGGCCTCGCGATCGTCAAGTCCATCGCCGACGCCCACGAGGCCGTGATCGCGGTCGAGAGCGAGGTCGGCAAGGGGACCACGTTCACCATCCGCTTCCCCCGCGCCGACGGCCGGCCGTCCGAGCCCGCAGCCACTCCCGAGGTCTGAGCCCGACCGGCGCCTCATGTAACCTCACGCCGCCCCCGAGTCACCATGCCCAGTGAGGAAGACGCGACGACCGATCGGGAGACGGAAGACGTGGACGCTGCAGCCTCCTCGGAGCTGGCCGGCGCGCCGCCGCAATCCCGCACCGGCTTCATCGATCGCGGGGCCGCCGCCGACTTGCGGACCATTCGGCAAGTGCTGGGAGGCGACGGCAACGCGTACCGCGACCTGATCGACCGCCACCAACGACGTGTGTCGGGCATGATGTGGCGCTTCTCGCGAGACCGGGAGGTGCATGAGGAGCTCGTCCAGGAGGTGTTCGTGCAGGCCTACGAGAGCCTGCGGAACTACCGCGCTCACGCGCCCTTCGAGCACTGGCTGGCGAGGATCGCGACGCGGGTCGGCTACCGGCACTGGAAGCGGGAGAAGCGCGTGCCGGAGACCGTGCCGATCGAGGAGTGGCGCGACTGGCCGGACGACTCGGAGGAGGCGCCTGCGCCCGAGGAGGCCGGAGCCCGCCTGCACGCGCTGTTGAGCCAACTGCCGCCGCGCGATCGCCTGGTGCTGACGCTGCGGTACGTCGAGGAGCGCAGCGTCGAGCACACCGCCGAGCTGACCGGGTGGAGCGAGACGATGGTGAAGGTGCAGGCATGGCGGGCGCGAAGGAAGCTGAAGGCCCTGTTCGAGCGGGCCGAGAGGGGGCCGGACCATGAATGAGGAGCAGAAGCTGCGACGGCTTGCTCGTATCGCGCGCCGCGAGGAGCCCCCGCGAGTAGACGTGGCCGGCCGCGTGATGGCCCGCCTGCACCGTCGCGAGGCCGATGAGGGGCTCGGGGTCCGCCCGCTTGCCTGGGTCGCCGTGGCCGGCGCTGCGGTCGCGATCCCGCTGGCCATCGCCGCCGCCTACATGTGGCAGCACCTCACCGACCCGTTGCTGTTGGCTTTCGTGGAGCCCGGGGGAGGCCTGTTGTGAGCGAGACGGAGCGTGGCCCCAGCCCAGAGCCCGAGGCCGCAGGTCAGGAGACGAGCGCTGCCCCGCCCGCGAAGCGGAGATCGCGCGTCTGGCCGCAGGTGCTGCTCGGCATCGCGATCCTCGTCTGCGGGATGCTGATCGGCGCCGGCGGGACGATCGTCCTGGGCCGCCGGATCCTCGTGCCGGGCGCCCGTCAGCCGGCGCAACTGAGCGGCGCCATCGCCAAGGGGATGGCGCGTCGCCTCAACCTGACACCCGAGCAGGAGCGCGAGACCCGGCGCATCGTCCGCGAGCACATGGAGCGGGTGAACGAGCTCCGCGACCAAGGCCGACGCGACATCCAGCAGGAGCTCGACGCCATGCGCGACGAGGTCGCCGAAGTGCTCACCCCTCAGCAGGCCCAAGCCTGGAAACGCCAGTTCGAGCACATCCGCCGGTTCGCTCCCCAGCCGTCCGGTGGACGGCGCGGCCCCGGCGCCCCGCCCGACCGCGGCCCCAAGCCGGGCCCGCCCTGAACCGCCCGCGCCGTGCCTTGGCCGTTCCCTTCCGCGTGTGCCGTGGTCCTCTTGCCCGCATCCCTCACGGCCTCGGGTGTGCGTTCGCTCAGCAAGGCCCTGACGAGCCGTGCGGAGTCCGGAGCTCGCCCGAAGGGCGGCCATGCGCCGGGGAGGGGCGCTCGTCGTTTGGGCGCGCCCCGCCGGCGCGGATTCGGGGTCTGGGGCCCGTGGCCCCAGCGGGGCTTGGGGCAGAGCCCCAAGAGCTCATGAATAACCCGGGCTTGCCGTGCCTTGGCTCTGGCGGTTCCCTCGGCTACCCCACTGCCTCCCGCCACCAGTCCAGGAACCGGGGGTCCAGCCAGCGCTCGGGATCGGACTTCAGCGTCTCTACGATGGTGTCGACCATCGTGCGGGCGCGTATGCCTCGGAGCGCGGCGGCGCCGATGGTCCCGCAGCGGACGAGGCCGAGACCGGCCAGGTGCTCGCCCATCTCCTTGAAGGGGAAGGCCGGCCAGAGAAGCTCCACGGTGCGTCCCGAGCCCGAGCGGCTTTCGCGGTAGTATGCCACGACGGTGTCCTGGCGGGAGAGCTGTGCGTCGAGGGCCTCGCGCTTGTCGGGATGCGCCTGCTGGAGGGCCCACTCCAGCAGCACCGCCTGGGCGTAGTGGCCCATCGTGTTGTAGGTGAAGTCCACGCCCAGGAACGCGTAGTGTGCGTTCCACTGGTAGAGGTGTTCCCACGGGCTGGCCGCCGCGAAGGCCGTGTCGCCGTAGAGGCAGGGCCGCAGGCCCCACTCGCCGTGGTGGGCCGTCAGCTCGGCCGCTCGCTTCCCGATGGCCGAGACGGAGTGGGTCGGGTTGTTGCTGCGCAGGCTGTCGGGGCGTTGCCGGAAGGTCTCGGTAATGAGCCCTGGGTACGATGGCGAGGTCGCGCAGTCCCACTGGCTGAGATCCTGCGTGCCGTTCCACCAGAGCGTGGGAACCGCCACCGTGCCCTCCGGGCCCACGGCTTGCAGGAAGCCGTCGATCACGGCGTTCGGCCCGCCGATCACATACCCCATGCTCTTCAGCGAGCTGTGGAACATGATGGTGTCGCCGGGCTGCACGCCGATGGCGCGAACGCCCGCGGCGACGTCGTCGACGGTCACTTCGGGAACCGTGCCTTCCGTTACCGGCTGCATGATCGCTCCCATCCGAGGTCACTGGAGACGCAACAGCACGCCCGCCCCGGGTCGCAGAGCGGATTGCACCCTCGCCCGCTGCTCGGCGTCCGGGACGCCCGCCGTCCTCCACACCCCGGCCTCGGGGTCGAGCCCCTCAACCGCCGCCTCCACCTCTCCGAGTGTGAGCACCGCGGTCGCGTTCTCCTCGATGCTCCGGTTGACGACCAGCAGGCAGATCGCTCCGGTGGCCTCATCGACGAGCTCGCCGATCACCAGGCCCGCCGAGGCCGTAACGACCCGCCCGCCCTCCGGCAGGCCCGGCGCCCCCTCGGGAACGGGCTCCGTGTGCCACACGCCGGTCGACCGCAGGCCCAGCAGCGTGGGCCCCAGCGCGTTCACCTCCGCGTTGATGCCCTGCACGTCGAGGCCCGACTCCGTGAGCTCCCCGCCCGCGCGGAACACCAGCCCCGTGGTGAACCACTGGATCCCCTTCACGCCGTACGCCAGGGCCGTGTAGACGCTCTGGCGCAGCTTCGCCGCGTTGTCCGGCAGGTACCCCGCCCCGGCCTCACCCCACTCATACCGCTTGTCGGCGTTCGCCTCGACCCAGCAGATCAGCGGCACCCCGGCCTCCAGGGCCGCCGCGCGATGGACCGCCAGTCGACCGAAGTGGTTCTTCGGTCCCCACCACCATTGATAGTAGTCGTAGCTGAGAAACCACGGCTTCACCGTGGCGAAGTACTGCTTCAGGTCCATCCACGCCATGAGGTTCACATAGCCGGGGTGGGTCGGATCGGCCGCCTGGAAGGCCGCGAGGCGCTCCCCGGCTGGCGCGAACTCTTCTGCCTTCGGTTCGTCCTGCACGTAGTAGCCCCACACAGCCTCGTCGCCCTGGCGCTCCGCCGCGAACTCCGACGTCGCATCCAGCACGATGCCCTTCAGGCCGTGCTGCCGGCAGAGCTCCAGGTGCTCGGCCTTGCACATGACCGTGTTGAAGCCCGCCTCGACGAAGGCGCGCGCCGTGACATCGTCGGTCGGCGCGCCCCAGCCCGAGATCATGAACTCCTCCATCCGCCACGGCTCCGCGCGGCCCGCGGTTCCGAGGGCCGTCAGCAACAACGCTGCTGCCGCTCTGCTCATGGGGGCGCCCTCCTGCGGGGAATCGCCGCAGGGTTCGCTCTGAGGCCCTGCCGTTCCTCGCGGCCGGAGGTTCACTCCTGCTCGACGATCCGCCAAGGACGCATCTCCGAGCGCGGCGAACTGCGCTGTCGACCTCTGCATCCTCCACCAAGGAACCGCACACCCATGGGCACGCCTCCTCTCCGTGTCGCGCTCGTCGGCGCCGGCGGCATCGGCCGGGCGCATCGCAACGCCTGGGCGAAAGTGCCGGGCGCACAGATCGTCGCCGTTGTCGATGTCGACCTCGACCGCGCCCAGACGATGGCCGCCGAACTGGACGCTCCGGCCTTCGTCGATCACGCCGCGATGCTGTCGGCCGTCGCGCCGGAGGTCGTCGACGTCTGCACCCCGCCCGCGATGCACCGGCCCGTGGTGGTGGACTGCCTCCAGGCGGG
>VGFB01000152.1 GCA_016869015.1 Armatimonadota bacterium | reverse complement strand
TCGAGTACGTGCTCGCCTATGCCGCGCGGCTCTCCGCAGCGTGCGCCCACTGGCCGATCTCGAGCTTCAGTGAGTGCGCTCCCGCCGAGGAGCCGGGTCTGCTCGACGAGCTGGCCCGCACCCACCCGCTGGTGTGGCGGAACGGCCTGGTGCACGTCTCCCCCGAGTTCGTGGACTCCGAGGAGTACCTGGGGAGCGAGGAGCTGCTCGAGAAACTGGGGCACGAGCCGGTCCACTTCACCTGTGACCAGGCCCAGCCGCTCCTCTCCGCGCTGAGCGATGGTGAGTTGGAGGGACCGGCGGCGGTGGCGCTCGCCCAGCACGTGCAGGGCTGCGCTACCTGCGAGCAGCGGCTGGCGCAGCACCGCGCGATGAAGGGCTCCCTCGCCGCGCTGAGGCGGTCCGTCGAAGGCGTCGCCGACGACCTCTGGACCCGCATCAGCCGGGAGATCCAGACCGACGCCTGACCCCCAGTGACGTTCCGGCTGTCCCGGGCTCCCGCCTCACTCGAACGCGCCCGCGTCCACGAACGCCTCGTACGCCCACTGTTGCCAACTCGCATCGGCGCCGATGGAGAACTCGTCGGGGTAGTCCTTGGCGATGAAGCCGCCTCCGGCCCCCAGCTTCTCGACCATCTCCCGCGCCTTCCCCTGGATCGCGTCTCGCGACCCCGTCTGCAGTGTGGTCTGGATGTCCACCGGGCACCAGTAGGTGACGCGGTCGTGGAACTCGGCGAGGCGGTCGATTCCATGCAGGTCCGGCTGATCGAACTGCAGGACGTCCATGCCCAGGTCGACCAGGTCGGGTACGATGTCGGCGACGTAGCCGCACGAGTGCATCCAGACGGTCAGGCCGAGGGAGTGGGCGTGGGAGATCAGCCGCCCGAAGTCCGGCCGGAAGACCTCCCGCCACATGGCCGGGCTCACGAGCAGTCGGTCCTGCGTCCCCCAATCCTCGCAGAAGAACACCCCATCCGCGCCGGCGTCCGCGTAGAGACTGACCTGCGCGAGGACCAGGTCGCTCACCTTGCGGTTGAGCTCCCGGACCCGCTGGGGCTCCGCCGCGCAGTCGAGGAGATACTGCTCCATTCTCCGCAGATACCGCGCCGTGTCGAATGAGCAGGCGCTGATACCCCCCAGCCGGTACATGTCCGGGTGCTGCTCGCAGACGCGGGCCGCGTTCTCGTAGCGCGTCGGGTCGTCCAGCGTCGGGGGGCGGTAGGTCGCCAGGTCGTCCCAGCGCTTGATGGGCGCCTCGATGACCTCCCCCCCCTTCGTCTTCCCCGGGATCCGGCGCCACAGGCACCCCCACTCGTCCCACCAGCACTCGCCGCCCTGCCCATCCTGGTGACGCCGCTCGTCGAAGGCCGGGTTCGGGGCCGGCCCGACGCCGATCACGTCGTTCAGGCGCGGTCGTCCCTCGAAGGCGGAGAACGTCAGGCCGATCCGCGGCGGTCGGTCGCGGTCGAGCACCCGCCGGATGATGTCTCGCGATGACATGCGGCTGACCTCCTGGCGGGGTCTCACGGCGACGGCGCTCACGGCACAATCAGGCGCAGGGCTCGCGCGCGGACGCTGATGTCGACGGGGCTCATTCCGCGCACGTCGCCATCGGCTTGCCACCGAGCGGGAGGGTCGGCCTCGACGCGGATACGTCTCCCGAACAGGCAGCGGACCCCGGGCAGCTCACAGACCCCTCGACTGTGCCAGTGGCGCGCCAGCTCGCTCAGCAGCTCCCGGTGAGTCCGTTGGCCAAAGAGCGCGACGTGCATCCCGCCGTCGTTGAGGCAGCCCTTCGGCGCGAAACGCAACCGCCAGCTGTACTGCGACGCGTTACAGGCGACGGCGGCCCAGAGGCGCTCCTCGATCGTCTGCCCGTCCACCGTCACACGGAAGGCCCGCGGCCGCTCGGTCAGCAGCTTCAGGAGGAAGTTCGCGACGAATCCCCACTTCCCCAGCCGCTTCTTCCAGCGTCCCTGATGCGCCCCGTGCGCGACCTCCGCGTCGAAGCCGACCCCGCACATCACCGCGAAGTGCGTGTCGTTGCAGACGCCCACGTCGACGTCCTGCTCGGCGCCTCGCGCCACGATCCGGCAGGCCGCCGGCAGGTCGTGCAGGGGCAGGCCCAACTCACGCCCGAGCGCATTCCCCGTGCCGAGGGGGATCAGCCCCATCGCCACTCCGGTGCCCACCAGGGCGGCGGTCACCTCGCCTACCGTCCCGTCGCCCCCGGCGACGGCCAGGCGCGTCGTCCCCTCGGCAACGGCCCGGGCCGCCACGGCCTGCGCATCGCGGGGGGCGCGGGTGAGGTGCAGCCTCGGGCTCAGCCCCTCCGCTCGCAGCAGGCCCACGATCACCTCGGCCGCGCCGGGTCGCGCGCCGCCGGCCGTCGGGTTCATGATGATCGGCATCTCAGCGTTGGCCATGCGGGATCACCCGGCGCCGAGACTCCGCAAGAGGAAGTACAGGTAGCAGTATGCCACGGGCATCGCGAAGACGAGGCTGTCGAAACGGTCGAGCACGCCCCCGTGGCCGGGGAGCACGGTGCCGAAGTCCTTCAGCCCGAGATCACGCTTGATGAGCGACTCGCTGAAGTCCCCGAGTTGGGCGATGACGCCGATGAGCGCGCCGAGCGCGAGCAGGTGAAGCACGGGGAGGTGACAGATCGCGCCGGCGACGAGGGTCACGACCATGGCGGCCAGCAGGCCGCTGAGACAGCCCTCCCAGGTCTTGCTGGGGCTGACGTTCGGCCAGGGTCGAGCAGTGCCCAGGGCTCCGCCCACCACGTTCGCCACCGTGTCCATGGCCCAGACCGCCGCCAGCACCAGCAAGACCACGCCCATTCGGTCGCGCACACCATCGAGGGGGATGCCCTCGACCCCGCCCAGGGGCAGCTGGCGCAGGCGCAGGAAGAAGGAGAACAGGAACGGGATGTACACGACGCCGAAGACCGTCCCGCCCACGTTCGTCAGAACGGAGGTCCCGGCAGGTCGGCGAAACTGCGCCAGCAGCGAGGCGAACACGACACCGACGATGCAGGCCGTGGTGATCCCCGAGCGCCACTCGTCCGTCGCCCACTGGGTCGCCGCCAGGATTCCGATGCCCGCCAGCCACCCCGCCCACCGCACCGGCGCCGCGCCGCGTCCGATCAGCGCCGCGTAGAACTCGTGCATCCCGCCCAGCATGAAGACGGTCGCGAACAGGAACAGCGGCCATCCACCCAGGTAGAGGAAAGCCAGCAGGACCGGGATGACGAAGAAGCTGGTCAGGACCTTCCGGCGCAGCATCGGCCTACCTGACGACGGGAGCGCAGCAATCGGCCAACCACGCGCCCTATTCCCGATCCCGGCCTCTATCCCCTGCTGGTGCGCCCGACCAGAACGGAAACGGGCCCGGCGCTTCTGCGCGGGCCCGCTTCCTAAGCCGCTGGGCTTGTGCCGCCGATCGGGGCACGAGTCCGGCGGGCTCCCCTTCGCTTGGATGGATCGCGTTGTCTACTATACAGTATAGCAGACCATTCTACTATAATCAATAGTATTTTGCCGACAGAAGTTCCCGACCATGCCTCGATCCTGCGGCTCGGCCGCTGCGGCCGCCTCAAGATCCAAGAAGGCGAAGAGGAGGGCGAGCGCGAACTGCGGTGCAGTTGCGCGATCAGAGGGGAGGCTTACCATCATGCCCGAGCGGAAGGCGGCGCTTGCCGTGGGGGCGCATCCGGACGATGTGGAGTTCACGATGGCCGGCACGCTGGCGCTCCTCGCAGATGCGGGCTACGAGTGCCACATCCACACGGTGGCGAACGGGAACTGCGGCACGGCGACCTACAGCCACGCGGAGATCATCCGTCTCCGCCGGGCCGAGGCCGAGGCGGCGGCGCAGGTGATGGGCGCGACCTATCACCCGGGGTTCGTCAACGACATCGAGATCTACTACGAGGACAGCGTGCTGCGGAAGGTGACGGCGGTGGTGCGGGAGGTTCAGCCGCAGATCGTCCTGACGCACTCGCCCATCGACTACATGGAGGACCACCAGAACGCCTGCCGGCTGACGGTGACCGCTTGCTTCTGCCGGGGCATGCGCAACTGGATCAGCGACCCCGCGCTGCCGCCCACGCCGCAGGACATATACCTCTACCACGCCAACCCGCACAGCAACCGCGACCCGCTACGCAACCCCATCATCCCCACGCACTACGTGGATATCACCGCGAAGATCGACCTCAAGGAGCAGATGCTCCGCTGCCACGCCACGCAGAAGGAGTGGTTGGACGTGAGCCAGGGGATGGACTCCTACCTCGCGGCGATGCGAGACATCTGCGCCGAGTTGGGCGCGCTGGCGCCGCACGTCGTCCCCTACGCCGAGGGCTTCCGCCAGCACCTCCACGTCGGGATGTCAGCCGAGGACGGCGACCCGCTCGCCGACGTCCTGGCAGCCGGCGTGCAGGTGACGACGGCCGCGTCGCGTTGACGCTCGTCCTTCCGCCGTGCTACAATCCGGGACGACCGGAGTTCCGGAGTTGCGGAACTCCGGAGTTGGGGCGAATGACGGGCCCGACCGATATCGGCTGTGGTCGTCCGCCGTTCTCCGCAATTCCCCAACTCCGCAGCTCCGCACACAGGGGGTGCTCCAGTGCCCGATGATGAACTGAGCGTGGACGAGCTTGGCGACGAGACCACCGAGCCCGAGCCCGCCAAGCCGGCCGGGCCGGAGAAGAAGACGGGCGAACCGGGCTTTTTCGGGCGGCTGTTGGGCCGCATCGCGGCGCCCTTCGCCGCCCTGCGACCGGCCGAGCTGCTGGGCCCGAAGGCCGGGGCCGTGGTGATCCTGGCGGCGCTGATCGCGTGGCTCCTGATCGCCAATCTCGCCCCCGTGCGGATCGTGCTGTTCTTCTGGACGGTGGATGTTCCGAAGGCCTTGGCCTTCATCCTCGATGTCCTGCTCGGGGCGCTGCTGATGTGGTTGTGGCTCCGTCCGAAGGCCGCGAAGAAGCCGGCGGAGGGCGCCAAGTGAGAACCCTCCGCGGGCATCATCTGCTGACGGCGCTCCCCTTCATCCTGCTGTACGCCGCCGATGAGGTCGCGCTCACGACCCGCGTCGAAGACGACGGGACGGGTGTGCGGAGCGTGAAGATCGTCTCCCGCCCTGACACCAAGCCGTATGTCAAGGCCTTCGCGGATGAGGAGAAGATCGGAGACCTGCTGCCCGCCACCGCCCTGCGTCGACTCGAGTCCGGAGAAGTCGCCGACAGCCACCGGATCGTCGGCGACTTCCGCTTCGTGCAGGGCTCCCGCCTCGGGGACCTGAAGATCACCCGGCAGGTGCGTCTGGGGACGTGGCCCATCCTTCGGACCGCCTACGCCTACGAGGACAAGGTCAGCCGCACGGAGTTCTCCGAGACGGAACGCGAACTGGCGGCGGCCCCGAAGACCGAGTTCACCTACTCGGTCACGATGCCCGGTCCCATCGACCAGGCCTCCGTGCTGCCGCCCGGCGGTGTCGTCGATGGCCACACCGTCACGTGGACCCTTGCCGCCGACAAGGCCAGCCACGACATCGCCGTCTCCGCGAGCCGTCCTGACTGGGCCCCGCAGGCCTTGTGCCTCATCGTGCTGCTGCTGGTCGCCCTCAGCATCGTTCGGTTCGTCCGCTACCGCGAACGGACGACCCCGCGCCGGATCTAGAGCAGGCAGTTGCACGGCGCGGCCTCGGGCCGCAGGCCCACGCTCGTCCAGACCTCCGGCGTCTCCAGGCACAGGCTGACCGGAACCGAGGGGTCGATCTCGCGGATGCGGCCGAGCAGGTGCGAGTAGAGCCTCGTCCTCACCTCCGGCGGGAAGCGGTAGCGGTCCCGGGGGAAATCCGGGGGCTGAAGCGCCGGGAACGCGGGGCAGTCGTCCCCCCAGGGGGCCTCCGTCCCCTCCTCACGAAGACGCGCGCGGAAGGCGTTGAGCGCCGATCGGTACATGCAGATGCCGCCGAGGGTGATCCGGCTCGGGCGCACGGCCGCGAACATGGCCCGGACGGCCCGCGCGTACCCCTCCTGCCAGCCCTCGATCGGGATCATCGGCATGAAGATGAAGCGCACCTCGTAGCCCGCGTCCGCCGCCCGGCGCGCAGCGGCGAGTCGCTCTTGCAGCGGCGGCGCCCCGACCTCGAACGCCTCGCTGACAGCCTCCGCGTTGAGCGTCCAGGAGAGGATGGTGTGGCCGCTGTGGCCGAGGGGCAGAAACGTCTCGATGTCGGCCGACTTGGTCAGAAACAGCAGCCGCACGTTCGGGTGGGCGGCCGCGAAGGGGATCAGCGTCTCGCTGTAGCGGGTGATCGCGTCGAGGGCGACGAAGTCCTGGAGCTTCGACCCGTAGAAGAGCACGGGCTCCGAGGCCCGGTCGGCCACCTTGCGGAGGGCCGCGAGCACCTCGTCGAGGTTCGTGTAGAGCTTGATGGCGGGGCACTTGAGGTTGCCGCGATTCCCCGCGAGATAGCAGAACGTGCAGTCATACGGGCAGTTGCCCACGGCGTTGAAGTGCCGGTAGGGGTAGCAGACGATCCGCTTGCCCATGCCCGGCTCGCAGTTGACATCCAGCACCCGCCCAATCCGCCCCAGCACCAGCGTCCGCTTCGGCGAGGAATGGGACGGAGGCATTCCCTTCGGGTCTCCGAGAAGCGCCTCCGTCCCGGTTCTCGGGGTCAGGTCCACGCGCGCGGGCGGCGCCTCGGGCTGGTACTCCACCCGCGCCTCATGGAACCGGGTCAGCACCCGCTCGCACAGCCCCGGATTGGCCTCGCTACCGCGGGCGAGGATGATGCGATCGATATCCATCATCCGCCCACAGCCACTCGTCGCTCGGGTCTCCAGACCCGACGCCGTGCTGCGGACCTGCGAACCTCCACTACCGCCGTTCCTCACCTCTAGATGAGCTCCGTCCCCACCCGTACGTTGGGCGGCAGCACAACCTCGTCAGGACCGGGGACGCCGCAACCGCGACAGAACTCACGAGACCACTCCGCCGACGTGGGAGCTGTCAACGGGCCACGCCGAGGCACCGTGAGCCTTAGGTTCGGTCGCCCAAGAGGAACCGCTCATAGGCGGCGCATCGCTCAGTGCAGGTGGGGTCGGGGGCGGTGAGGCTGCCATGCATCAGGTACGCGTCTGCCGCGCAGCCTGTTCCGCAGAGCGCGACGTACGGACACGCAGCGCAAGCCGGGGCCCTGCGGCATCGGCTCAGCACCTCCGCACACTGCGATCTCAGCGAGGCGCCGTGCACGACCCCGCTAAGAGAGCCGGCGCCGATGGTCCCGCAGCGGAGTCGAGTCCCGAGAAGCAGACTGCAGGCATGAACGGCGCCGTCAGCCGCAACTGCCAGTGCCGACCCGAAGGGACACGGCATGTCTCGACCGGGTCGGAAAGCCGTGCCGCGATGGGCGGTCGTAGACGCAGACAGGAGCGGGTCGCCCGACAGCTCCAGTCCCGAAGCCCGCTGTACTTCTCTCTCGCGCACCAAGATCAGGTCCTCCCACAGAGCGGAGCCGTCCGCGCGGGCCGGGCACATGCTCTCCCAGCGGTCTTCTGCATACCCGATCCGGCGCACAGAGCGGACTCCGCACCGCGGTACGCCGATGTCCCGTAGAAGGTCGGCCAGTTCGGAGAACCGAGGTCGGTTCTGAGCCGTCACAGTGCACGACACGTTGACGCGTTGCGCGAGTCCAGCCTCGACAAGTGTGCGTAACCCCCGCACGGCCCGCGCGAAGGCGCCGCTTCCGCGAACGGCGTCATGCAGGGCAGGCGAGGGACCATCCAGACTCACTTGTACCCGTACTCCGGCCCGCG
>VGFB01000151.1 GCA_016869015.1 Armatimonadota bacterium | reverse complement strand
CTAGGTTCCCCATCTGCCCCACGACCGACGCAACCGAGATGATCCGCCCGTACCCGCGCTCGCGCAGGTGCTCGAGCACCGCGCGGGTGCAGAGGTAGGGACCGGTGAGGTTCACGGCCAGCACCGCCTCCCACTCCGGCTGCTCGAGCTTCTTCAGGGTCCGGTCGCGGTTGATGCCCGCGTTGTTCACCAGGATGTCCAGCTTCCCGAACGCCTGCAGAGCCGCCCCGACCATTCCCTCGACCGCCGCCGCGTCGGTCACGTCCGCCTCGAGGCAGAGGGCCCGGCGGCCAAGACCAGAGACCTGCGCGGCCACCGCATGGGCCTCCGCTGCGTTGTCGCGACCGGAAGCGGACACGTAGTTCAGGGCGACGTCGCAGCCCTCCTCGGCGAAGCGGAGTGCCACCGCGGCCCCGAGACCCCGCGAGGCGCCCGTGACTAGAGCCGCTCTTCCTTGCAGGCGCTTGGTCATGTTCGGCCTCCACAACCCGGCACACCCGGGGTCGCGTCTTTGAACTTCAATCTTCTCTGCCCTGCCGGCCGTAACGGGGCAGAGAAGATTGAAGTTCAAAGACGCGACCCCGGGTGTGCATGGAATCCCTCGCCGCTCTTCCGCCCGAGCTTGCCGCTCTCCACCAACTGCACAAAGCCCTCCGGGACCCGAAAGCGCGCGTCCCCCGTCTGTTCGTGCAGCGACCGCAGGACTGCCAGCATCACGTCCAGCCCCACGAGGTCCGCGCTTCTCAGCGGCCCCAGCTTGTGCGCCAGGCCGAGCTCGATGGCGCGGTCGATGGTCTCCGCCTCGGCGCCGGCGGCCCACAGGTCGGCTGCCGCCGCGACGAGGGCGGCGAAGACACGGTTCACGATGAACCCGGGGATGTCCGGCGCGATGAGCGGCGTCTTCCCCAGACGCTCACACAGCGCCAGGGCCGCCTCCGTGACGACGGCCGACGTTGCCGCGCCGGGGATGACCTCGATCAGCTTCATCGCCGGCGGCGGGTTGAAGAAGTGCAGGCCCAGGAAGCGGTCGGGGCGCGCGCAGTGCTGCGCAAGGTCGGCGATGCGGAAGGTCGAGGTGTTCGTCGCGAGGGGCGTCTCCGGGTGCGTGATGGCCGAAATCGTCCGGAGCACCTCACGCTTCGCGCCCATGTCCTCGGTGACCGCCTCGATGACCCAGTCCGCCTCAACGAGGCTGCGCAGGTCGGCCTCCCACGTCACCTGCCGCCGGCATGCCTCTGCTGCCTCCGCGGTGAGCTTCCCGCGCTCGACGCTCTCGGTCAGTGAGGCCTCGAGGCGCTCCCGGGCGGAGCTGAACGCTTCCGGGTGCGCGTCGGTGATCGCCACCCGCAACCCGGCCTGTGCCGCGACCTGCGCGATGCCGATCCCCATCGTCCCCGCGCCGATGATGCCCAGTGCGCTCGGTTCCACGCTCAACCCTCCCGCTCGATGGCCATCGCCATGCCCATCCCTCCGCCGATGCACAGCGTCGCCAGTCCGAGGCGAACGTCTCTGCGCTCCATTTCATGCACGAGCGTCGTGACGATCCGCGCCCCGGAGGCACCCAGGGGATGCCCCAGCGCAATCGCGCCGCCGTTCACGTTCACCCGCTCCTCGTTCAGCCCCAGCTCGCGGATCACGGCCAGCGCCTGCACGGCGAAGGCCTCGTTCAACTCCACGAGATCGAAGTCGGAGACGCCGATCCCCAGCCTCGCACACAGCTTCCGCACAGCCTCCCCCGGGCCCAGGCCCATGAGCTCCGGGGCGATGCCCGCCACCGCGCTTGCCAAGACGGTCGCCCGCGAGCGCAGGGCCAGCTCCTGCGCCGTCTGCTCCTCGGCCACCAATAGCGCGGCGGCACCGTCGTTGATCCCGGAGGCGTTGCCCGCAGTCACCGTGCCCCCTTCCGCGAACACCGTCGGCAGCGCCGCCAAGGCCTCAAGGGACGTCTCGCGGGGGTGCTCATCGACGGCGAAGGGACCGCCCTTCCTGCGCGGCACGGGCACGGTCTCTGCCGCGAAGCGCCCCTCGTCGATCGCCGCTTGGGCGCGCTGCTGGCTGCGCAGCGCGAAGGCATCCGCCTCGACCCGAGTGAGGCCCGCGCTCTCCCCCAGCCTCTCAGCGGTGACGCCCATCTTCATCCCGGTCACAGGGCAGACGAGCCCCTCGTCCATCACGCCGTCCAGGAGCGCCACGCTGCCAAGCTTGCGCCCCCACCGCACGTCGCTCGTGTAGTGGGGCACGTTGCTCATGCTCTCGACGCCGCCCGCGATGTAGAGCCCGCCCTCGCCCAGAAGAATGCCCCGGCGCGCGTCCTCGGCGGCCTGCATCCCCGAGGCGCAGACCCGGTTCACGGTCCGAGCGCAGACCGTGTGCGGCAGCCCGGCGGCCAGAGCCGCGCGCCGCGCCACGTTGGCACTCGACCCGGCCGGCAGAACCTGACCCAAGATCACCTCATCCACTCGCTCGGGGGGGACGCCGTTCCGGTCAAGAAGCGCGTCGATGACGTGCGCTGCCAACTCGCCCGCGCTGACCTCCCGCAGGGCGCCCCCGAACCGGCCGATCGGGGTCCGCACGGCATCCACGATCACTGCCTTGGGCATGGCTGGTCTCCTTGGCGGCAGTCGCCCTACTGTGCGACCCGCTCGATCACTGCGACCTCACCCTCCGCCAGCTCTACGGTCGCCCGAGCCTCGGGCGATACGCTGACCGGGCCCTCGGTGGCGCGGAGGGCGCCGTCGGCGGCGAAGAGGTGGACGAGTGCCTTCGCCGTCTCGCCCGGCCAGGCATATGCCCCCGAGTGCATCGTGATGATGCGTTCCTTCCCCAGCAGGTAGCCGTGGTGTAGTTCGACGGGCGTGAAGGGGAAGGTGTAGCGCGAGAAGTCGAAGGGATAGTCCAGCCGCGTGCCGACCAGCAGCGTCGCCATCCCCAGGCCGCGCACAACGTTCGAGAACCCAAGTTCTCCGCTCCCGTAGCCCAGCGGCGAGTCGAGGTTGCCCTCGTAGCACCACACGTCATTGTGCTGGATCTCGACCATCCGCTGCACGTGCAGGTCGAGCAGCCTGCGCACTGCGGTCGGCCCGTTGCCCATCACGAAGCCGCCCTTTGCGCGAACCCGCTCCACGACGCCGGCCCGGTGCTCAGCGCCCAGGAGGGTCGTCACCCCGACCTGCTGCTTCACCGTGTACGTGGCCGGGTCGAGCAGGCAACTGCGCCCGTCCGGTTGGGCGTAGGTGAGCAGCGGGTAGCCGAAGGCCACGTTCTCCATCTCGTCCCAGTACAACCCGTCGGCGCCGATCTCGTCCATGTACGCGTCGGCGACCGTGAGCATCGCCTTCCCGAAGGAGCTCTGCAGCGTGGCGAACATCGACCAGGTGAGCGAGTACTGCCCGCCCCACTCCGTCGAGTCGTGGACGCCCGCCGCGTTCGTGAGGCGGCTGTCCGGGTAGACCTGGCCCGAGTCCGCGTACGTGTCGCGCTGGGAATCGTAGTAGACCAGGACCCTCACGTCGGGCTTCGCCGCGTGCAGCTTCTCCGTGGCGGCCTTCAGGCGGGCGCGGTAGTCGGCCCAGTAGTCGCTCAGCACCTCCGCCCCGAAGCCGATCCGGTGCCCGTCGGCCCTTGGGTCGACCCAGCCGCCCCACGAACAGGCGTACCGCACGCCGAGCCGCTCCAGGCTCGCCTTCAGCTCCTCAGCGGGCATGTCGAGGATCTGGTCCGGCCCGAAGAAGCACCACGCGCCCTCGACGGTGTAGTTCGCTCCCCAGTCCTCGCGGACGAGGTTGATGAAGTCGTAGTAGTCGCGCGAGCCGACCGGGTAGACGCTCCACCGCAACTCGTGGCTCTCTCCAGGCCCGAGGTACAGCATGTCGGTCCGCAGACCCGCCGTCACCTCCGCCGGGTCGAAGAAGAGCGTGGCCTGGTTACGGAACACATCGTCCTCGCCGATCAGACCGAGACCCAGATCGCCCTCGGCGAGGTAGACGCTCGGGTTGGGGGGGCAGTAGTACTGGTTGACGGCCGGGTCGGCATTGCCCGCAATCCGGACGGCGGCGCCGGTGTGGCCCTTCAGCTCCACCGCGTGACGCGCCAGCAGGCCCAGCCCGCTCCCGGCGTCGAGGTTAGTGATCCGGTCGGTGATCTCGATTCTCCGTGGCAGGAAGCGCACGCGGCGAGCGAGGCCGTATTGCGGGCAGCGTGCCGCAACCGCTCCCCCGTCCGCCGAGGCGGTGACCGTCGGTGCCCAGTTCAGGTCCTCGGCCGGCGCCGGTGAGGCCGCGAGTCGATGGAAGCCGGCGTCCGGGTAGGAGAGCTCGGTGCGGAAGAGGTAGCGCCGCCCTCCGGCGGTGATCGCGAACCCGCCCCCTCCCAGCAGCTCCCCCCGGTACTCCGCCGGACCAGCGCCCGGTTCGCCCCGGTTGATGACGTGATCGTGTCGATCGGCCGCGGTCAGTGTGGGGCTGAGGCCCGCTTCGGTGCGGAGCCTCAGACCGCCGATCACCAGGTCCAGCGGGGCGTTCACGCGTTGAGCCATCGCGGCCGACGCCGTGTTCGTAACGGTCAGGGTATTCGGGCCCTCGGCGGCCAACAGGTCCGTCACGTCCAGCACCAGGGAGTACGGGTCGCCCTCGTAGAAAGCCTGCGCCTTCGCGGCCTCGAAGTCGGGCGAGTACAGCACGCGCCAGCCGCCGACGCCGTACCAGGCGCTGGGCAGGTTGGGCGCCACCGGCGACACGAGCGGGCGGTTCGTCAGGCGGCAGACCATCCGCGTCTTGGCGGCCTCCACCGACTTCCCGTTCAGCGCCAGTTCCATGAACAGCATCGAGCCGCCCAAACCCGGCGAGTCCATGCGCGCCCGGACCTCGAGCAGTGCAGTCATGCCCGGCGTCGGGACGGCCGGAAACTCGACGAGTGCCGCGTCGCCCCGGGCGACCGACTGCTCCTGCTCCAGGAGGATCTGCTCCTCGGCCGCGCACAGGCCGGTCACAACCAACAGAGCCAGCATCCCATGCCTCCAGACCTCGACGGATCGGCGTCCGCTAGGGCCGATCGATCTCCCGCGTCACGGGCTCCGAGAACCACACCGGGCCGTCGGAGTCCTCGATGCGCACCCGCAGAACCCACAGGCCCTCCGCGTCCATCTGGTGCTCGGTCTCGATCAGCGTGCTGCCGTGGCCCTTGAGGGTCACCTCGCGGGCGACCTCGGTGGTTCTTCCCGCCGGCGAAGTGCATTCGACCACACAGCGACCCGCGAAGTCGCCGTCGCCAGGCTTGCTCGCCGCCAGCGAGAGCCGGCGCCCATCGAGCGCGCAGCGGTTCACCTGCAGGCAGAAGCGTCGGGCATTTACACCGGCCCGCTGCAGCGTCCCAAAGCGGTCCGGCGAGGCCAGAGGGCCGTGGGTCGGCGCCCACACGGAGAGCTCGCCCGTGCGCGGGTAGCGACGAGCGAAGTTGACCGCCCACTGCTCCCCGAAGTCCTCGGGGTTGCCCAGCATCAGGAGAGGGATGCGGAGCTCCACCGACCAGCCGCGCACCCCGCGCTGCACCGCCGCTTGCCACCAGCCGTTCCAGCCCGGCGCGGTGTTGGTCTCGTCGTACACGGCCCCCGCCGCGTTCACGACGAAGCGGACGTACGTCTCCCTCCGCCCGGTGGCGTCTACGAACAGCTCGACGCAGTCGTCGTGGGACGCCTCCGCATCGCCTTGCTGCGTCGTCGGCGCCAGGCCCTGCGGGTCGGTGTCGGAGCAGCGGAACGCGGCGTAGAGGTAGTGGTCGTCCAGGCCGAGCCGGGCGATAGTCTCCTGCCGTGCCGGTCCGGAGCCATCGGGGATCACGAAGGGGGGCGTCGCCGCGGCCCGGTTCCACGCCTCCTCGTCCACGATGCCGTCGATCACGGGCGCCGGTATCATCCTCCTCGCCTCGAGCTCCCGTGGCCCCCGGAGCGCCTGGTAGCCCGCCTCCTCGCGCTCGCGCGCGGCCATGATGCGACCTTCGTCGCGGCCCCACTGCCAGAGGCTCTGGAGAAACGGCAGGTCGGGGAAGCCGCACTGGCGATGGCTGCACGAGGCCACGATCAGGCCGTCGCCCAGTTCCCGACACATCAGGATCGGGCGGCCGTCCTCGCACTTCGCCACGACCCGCCACAGCCCCGAGACCGCGCGCGGGTGCGTCCCCACCGCCGGGGGCGGCGCCGATCCGCGGAGCAGCGGGTGACGCGTGTCCGTCCAGTGGGCCGGCTTGCCGCTCGAGGCGCAGCGCTCACCGGCCACGTCCACGCTCAGGCCGGGCTCCAACGCCGGGAGCCAGCTCACCTGAGGTTCGGCGTTCACGTCAGTGAGCAGCAGAAGGCCGCCGAAGCGCACGAAGCGTCGGAGGCTCTCGCCGGCCTCGCGCAGGCCGGCAGCCTGCTCAGCGTTGAGGCCCGCCGCGCCGATCAACAGGTCGAAGCGGTCTAGCGCCGCCGGCAGGCTCTCGAGCTGCGCGCTGTCGAAGTGCTCGACCGGCCAACCCAGTCGCGCCAGGTCGGCGTCGTACTCGTCGCGGGGCGCAGGAGAGCCGTCGCGGGCGGGGCTGTGCAGCACCGCGACGCGCGGCATCTCCCCCGCCGGCGACGGGCGCCAACTCAGCAACAACAGCAACCCGACCATTCGCGTAACCTCGCGCCCCGTCCCCCGTAGAGGAGGCTTGACCGCCGGGTACCCGTGCAGTATGGTACCGGGTCCCGCGCCGACAGGGTACGCTTCGACCGGGGCGCGCGATTCGCCTCCCACGGCGACCGACCGGCCCCGTCCACACCGATCCGGGCGCCGAAGGCCTGCGAGTTCATGGTTCGCTACGGTCGGCTCAGTCTGCTGGTCTTCGGCCACTTCCTCACGGACTGCTACATGGGGATGGTCCTGCCGCTGGTGCCGGTCATCCGCGAGCGGTTCGGCCTCACGCTGGCGGCGGCCGGCTCGATCGCGGTGGTGACGGCCCTCACCGGCAGCCTCGCCCAGCCGCTGCTGGGCATCCTCTCCGATCTGACCCGCCGTTCGTACCTGGTGGGTCTGGGGGTCATGCTGACCGGGGTGGGGATCTGCTCGTTCGGCCTGGCGAGCGGCTACTGGGGGATGATGGCGCTCATTGCCCTGGGGGGGCTGGGATGTGGCGCCTTTCACCCCCCGGGCTCGGCCCTGGCCTCGGCCGCGGGGGGCGAACGGCGTGACCTCACCCAGGCTCTCTTCAGCCCGGGTGGAATCCTCGGCTACTCCCTGGGGCCGGTCATCGGCATGTGGCTGTACCAGACCCGGGGACTGGACGGCATGTGGCCCGCGATGCTGGTGGGGCTGGTCGCCGGGCCGCTGGTCGGATTGGCTTCCCGCAGCCTCGAGGGCGGGAAGGGTGATCCCGCCCCGGCGCCCCCGGCGCCGGTGCACCGAACCGGCGAGCCGATGTCCAGGCGCTACCGCCTGGGCGCGCTCGCTGTGCTGACGGGGGTCGTGTTCGTCCGGTCGGCGATCGTGATCGTGTTCTCGATCTACCTGGCGGAGCTGTTGAAGGCGCGCGGCGTGCCGGAAGCCGCGCGAGCCTGGGTCATCATGGTCTTCGTCTTCGCCGGGGGGATCGCCGGCATCGTCGGCGGACAGCTGACCCGCATCGTGAGTCGGCGTTGGCTCACCGTGGTGTCTCTGGGCCTGGCAGGACCGGCCCTGCTGGGCTTCGTTCACCTGCACGGGCCCGCCGCCTGGCTGCTGCTGGTGATCGGCGGCGCGGCGGCGCAGGCGGCCGTGCCGGTCAACATCGTGCAGGCCCAGCTCCTCTTGCCCCGGCATCAGAGCCTCGCCTCGGCGCTGATGATGGGCCTCTGCTGGGGGGTGGCG
>VGFB01000150.1 GCA_016869015.1 Armatimonadota bacterium | reverse complement strand
CTGGTGGCCGACCTGTGCCGCGAGCCCGCCGGCCGGTCCGAGGTCGCCGCCCGTCTGCACCGTGGGGAGAGCCTGGTGGACGAACTGCTCACGGCTCGGTGGTTGAGGGAGCAGGATGGCCTGCTGCATGGCGCCTTGCCGTGGGTGCCGTGGCGGGAAGACAGCGAAGGCGAGCGCCTGCGCGCGCTGGCCGAGCGCGTCATCGAGCCGATGGCCGACGCGGCAGAGGAACTCCGCGTGCTCGCCGCGCAGTCCACCTTCGCCCGCTGTCGGTTCGCCGACGCCGCCCACCTCCTGACGAGCATCGCCACTGGGTATGTCGTCGAGAACCTGCGCCGATCCGGCCTCATCGCGGCCTACCCGAACCCCATACCCCCCGGCTGGGGCGCATGGCTGTACCTGCCCGAAGGCTGACGCGACCCGGGCCGGTCAGGGTCTCTGCATTGTCGCAGTAGCCGATTGCGATGGCTGGCCGGCAGATGGGGTGAAGGCCCGGCCCCTGTCGTTGTAGAGGCAGAGCGTGCTCTGCCCAGGGGTGGCGGCCTCTGACGGCGTGGGCTGAGCACGCTCGGCCCCTACGACACCCCGATCATCTCCCGCCTTGGGCCGCGCCTGCAGTAACGTGGCTGGCAATCCAAAGACCCTGGGGTCGGTCGAGAGACGCTTGACAGGCCCTCTCGCTCGTAGTAGTATCGAATATGTTCGATACTTCGATAGAGGGCCGCAATGGACTACCGGCGTCTGGCACGAGTGCACGGGGCGCTCGCGAACGAGGTGCGGCTCCAGATCATCGAGCTCATCGCGCAGCACAACGAGATGTGCGTGTGCGAGCTGGTTGACCTGCTGGACATGAGCCAGGCCAACATCTCGCGGCATGTCAGCGTGCTCCGCGACGCCGGCCTCCTGACCGACCGCAAGGTCGGCACGTGGGTCCTCTTGCGGGTCGACGAGAGGGCCATTGAGGCGGTCTCGGGGCAGCTTGCGACGGCCGTCCGGCGGCACCATCGCCAATCGAGGCAGGAGGATGCGGTGAGGCGCTTGGAAGCGCGCCTGGGGCTCGGCCACTCGTAGCGCCGCGGGCGGTTGATTTCATGGGACCGAACGTCGCCCAGGAACAGCAGCGGAATGACCTTCGGGCTCCGGTCGAAGACGGGGCGGGCCGCGGCCGTTCCCACCGGCCTCGGGCCTTGGCCCTCGTGGCGGCCCTTGGCGCTTGGTGGCTGATCTACCGCCACTTGGGCGCGGCCGCGAGGTGGCTGACCTACTCGCTCATCGGCCTCGCCGAGGGGACGCACCTGGCCGGCTCGGTCGAGTTCTTCCTCTTCGAGGTCCCGAAGGTCCTGCTGCTGTTGGTCTTGGTGGTATTCGGGGTCGGCATGGTGCGCTCGTTCTTCACCCCCGAGCGCACTCGGGCGCTGCTGGCGGGGAGGCTGGAGGCGGTGGGGAACGTCCTCGCGGCGGCGCTTGGGGTCGTGACCCCGTTCTGCTCCTGCTCGGCCGTGCCGCTGTTCATCGGGTTCGTCGAGGCCGGCGTGCCGCTGGGCGTGACCTTCTCCTTCCTGATCGCCGCCCCGATGGTCAACGAGGTGGCGGTCGTGCTGCTCTTTGGGCTGGTCGGCTGGCGGGTGGCGGCGATCTACGTCGTCGCGGGGCTGAGCGTGGCGATCCTCAGCGGCTGGGTCATCGGGCGACTGCGGCTGGAGGGGCATGTCGAGCCGTGGGTCTACGAGATCCGTTCGATCAGCGGCGAGGGAGGTGGCCCGCGGCTCACGTTCGCGGACCGGATCGACTACGCGCTCGAGCAGGTCCGGACCATTGTCGGCAAGGTCTGGCCCTTCATCCTGCTCGGCATTGCGGCAGGCGCGGGCATCCACGGTTACGTTCCCGAAGGCGCTCTGGCCTCGTTCATGGGCAAGGAGGCCTGGTGGTCGGTGCCGGCGGCGGTGTTGTTGGGTGTCCCCATGTACTCGAACGCCGCTGGGATCGTCCCGGTCGTCGAAGCCCTCCTGGGCAAGGGCGCAGCGCTGGGCACGGCGCTCGCGTTCATGATGTCGGTCATTGCGCTCTCGCTGCCGGAGATGATCATCCTGCGGAAGGTGCTGAAGCCGCGCCTGATCGCCGCCTTCGCGGGCATCGTGGCGCTAGGCATCATCGCGGTGGGGTTCCTGTTCAACGCCGTCCTCTAGGACCGGGTCGGTGAGGGGGCGGGAGCGGTTCTCAGCCGCCCGAGTGTTGTACACGCTGAACGAGAGGGGAGAGCGCGCCGTGATGACGATCACCGTCTATGGCCCGGGCTGCGCCAAGTGCACGCAACTGGAGGCGGCGGCCCGGCAGGCTGTCCAGGACCTGAACCTCGGCGCTTGCGTTGAGAAGGTCGGCGACATCGTGAAGATCGCACAGGCCGGGATTCTGATCACTCCGGCCCTCGCCATCGACGGCGCCGTGGTCTTGAAGGGCCGCGTCGCGAACGCCGCCGAGATCGCGAGCCTCATCACCTCCGCCCTGGACGGGAGCTGACCCGTGAGCCCACGCACCTACAAGACCGTGGTCTTGGCGGCGGTGGCCCTCGCCATCATCCTCGGCGTCGCCTGGCGCCTGCAGGCGAAGTCCGCCCGCGGCCCGGAGGGGTTCCCGGCCGTGCTCGACTTCGGCATGGGCGTCTGCGAGCAGTGCAAGAAGATGAAGCCGATCCTCACGGAGCTGGCCGCCGAGTACGACGGGCGCTGCCGGATCGAGATCGTCGACATCGGCGAGCGCCCCGACCAGGCCGACAGGTACTCCGTGAAGCTGATCCCCACCCAGGTCTTCTTCGACGCCGACGGCAACGAGGTCTTCCGACACGAGGGCTTCATGCCCCGAGAGGACATCGTCGCGAAGCTGCGGGAGATGGGGGTCAGATAGCGGGTGCACGAGGCCCTGGCGGCGAACGTCGAGAGCCTGCTGGCGAGCGCTCCCTGGCTGGCCCTGGGCCTGGTGTTCCTGGGCGGTCTGCTGACCGCCGCGAACCCCTGCGTGCTCGCCATGATCCCCCTCAGCGTCGCGTACGTCGGCGGAACGGAGGGCGCCACCAACTGGAAGCGCTCCCTCGGCTTCAGTCTCTGCATGGTCCTCGGCCTCTCCCTGACCTTCGCCGCGCTCGGGGTGATCGCCGGGCTCGTCGGGAGCGCCGTCGGCGGTGGCCGACAGCTCTGGAACGCGATCATCGCCGTCGTCTGTCTGGTGATGGGCCTTCATCTCATGGAGGTCGTCACCGTGCCGATTCCGGCCGCTGCCCGCTTTGAGCCCAAGGCGCGCGGCGCCGTGGGGGCCTTCCTGCTGGGGGTGCTGTTCGGGTTCGTCTCCACGCCCTGCGCCGGGCCGATCCTGCTCGTTCTGCTCGCCTACCTGGCCACGCAGGACGCGAGCCCCCTCTACGGCGGGCTGCTGCTTCTGTCCTACGCCTTGGGGCATTCCGCGCTGATCATCGTGGTTGGCACGTCGATGGGCGTCGCTCGCGGACTGCTCTCGAGCGACCGGCTCGCCCGCTGGACCGGCGGTCTGAAGAAACTCGCCGGGGCGGTCGTCGTCGCCCTCGGCGTCTACTTCCTGCTGCAGGCGATATGAGTACCGACGCCGTCCGCTCGCCTACCGAAGATCCCCTGCGGAAGCTCCACGTGGAGCTGACCACCCGCTGCAATCTCAACTGCGCGATGTGTCAGCGGCACGTGTGGGACGAGCCTGACGCCGACATGGCGCCCGCGACCTTCGAGGCCCTGCTGCGGGGCCTCGCGGACTTCCCCGGCCCGAGAACGCTGCAGTTGAGCGGCTATGGCGAACCGCTGGCGCATCCCCGGATTGTCGACTTCGTTCAGGCCGCCGGCCGCGCCGGCGTCGTGACCGAGATCGTGACGAACGGAGCGCTTCTCTCCCGCGACCTAGGCATGGCGCTCATCGCGGCGGGTCTGACGCGGCTGGTTCTGTCGGTGGGCTGCGGCGACGCCGCCGTGGACCACTCCGTGGCCAACCTGCGCCGACTGCACCGTTGTGCGCTGGGCACGGACGGCGCCTGGCCGCAGGTCGCCATCCATGCGGTGCTCCGCCGGAGCAGCCTGCGGACCCTCGGCCGCCTCCGGGCCCTCGCGATGGCGGTCCATGCCGACACGATCAGCGTCAGTCATCTGCTGCCCTACACCACCGAGATGGCGGCCGATGCCCTCTATGGGTCCCGGCTGCCGACGGCCGGCACGGGGCCGGAGGCGGGGCCCAGTCGCTGGCGGCCCCATGTGGTGCTGCCGGCCCTCGAGTGGTCGGCCGAGGAGGCGCAGGCGGTCGGGGCGCTGTTGGCCGGCCAGCCCGACATCACGCTGGGCCGGACCCGCGTGCATCTCGGCCAGAGCGTCTGTCCCTTCGTCGTCGAGGGACGAGCCGCCGTTGACTGGCGGGGCAACCTCGCGCCCTGCCTCCCGCTGCTGCGCGCGCACCCGGTCGTCACGCCCCGCCGCAGGCGCACGGTGAAGCAGTGGCACGTCGGCAACGTGACCCACCGGGGGCTTGGCGAGCTCTGGCGGCGGCCGACATACACCGCCTTCCGGCAGCGGGTGCGGGACTTCGCCTTCCCGCCGTGCCCCAACTGCGGCGACTGCGAACTGGTGGCGAGCAACGACGAGGACTGCTATGGCAACCCCTCCCCGACGTGCGGGGACTGCCTCTACGCCCGCGGCCTCGTGCGTTGTCCCTAGTGCCCTGTCAGCCGTGAGGCCTTGGGTCGTCGTGGGTCGGCTCACCAGAGCCGACGGAGCCTTCAGGTCAATGCCGGACGGCGGTGGCTCTGGTGAGCCGACCCACGACGACTAACGGCAACTTCCAGAATCACGGCTGATACGCCACTAGTCATCTGCCCGCCGCCGGGAGGCGCATCCGCCCAGAGCGGCGAACTCCGGCCGAGGTTGCGCGGACCACGTTTCCCTGAAGGAGGCATCCGGGTGCGCAAGCCGTCCCTCGACTTCCTCAAGGCCTTGCTCGAGGCCCCCTCCCCGTCGGGTTACGAGCAGCCGGCAATGCGGATTGTCCGCGAGTATGTGCAGGGCTTCGCCGACGAGGTGAAGACGGACGTACATGGCAATGTCGTGGCGGCGCTGAACCCCTCGGGCTCGCCGCGCGTCATGTTGGCCGGCCACTGCGACCAGATCGGCATGATGGTCCAGTACATCAACGATGACGGCTACCTCTACTTCGCCGCCATCGGAGGGATCGACACCGCGGTGCTGGCCGGTCTGCGGGTCCGCGTGCACACCTCCCACGGAGCGGTCCCCGGCGTGATCGGGCGCACCGCCATCCACGTCCTCCCGGCCGAAGAGCGCTCCAAGCTGCCCGCCATCGAGAAGCTGTGGATCGACATCGGGGCCAAGGACCGGAAGGCCGCTCAGAAGCTCGTTACCATCGGCGACCCCATCACCTTCGATGTGCCCGTCGTGGAGCTGCAGCAGGACCTGCTGGCGGCCCCCGGGGTCGACGACAAGATCGGCGGGCAGGTGTGCATGGAGGCGCTGCGGCTGCTGTCCGGCGAGAAGCTGTCGTGCGCCGTCTTCGCGGTCGCCACGGTTCAGGAGGAGATCGGCCTGCGGGGCGCCGTCACCAGCAGCTACCACGTGAACCCGGACGTTGGGATTGCGGTCGATGTCACCCACACCACCGACTACCCGGGCTCCGAGAAGACGAAGATCGGTGAGGTCTCCCTGGGCAAGGGGCCGGTGCTGGACCGCGGGGCGAACATCAATCCCCGGCTTTGGCAGCTGTTGCTGGACACCGCCAGGGAAGCCAAGATACCGGTGCAGCTTCTGGCGGCTCCGCGCGGGACGGGCACGGACGCCAATGTCATGCAGCTCAACCGTGGGGGCGTGGCTACGGCCCTGGTCGGCATCCCTAACCGCTACATGCACACGCCGTCTGAGGTCATCAGCCTGGGCGATGCGGAGAAGGCCGCCCGGCTGATCGCCTCCGCCGTGAAGGGCCTCACCAGCCGCGTCAGCTTCGTGCCCGAGTGAGCGCCGCCGGCCCCGTCTCAGGCTGTCGTTTCAGTGCGAAGGGACGGGCAAACAGGGTATAGAGCCGGTGGGGTAGCGCGGGCCGATCTTCTGGGGAGTTGCGACGTTGAAGCTGGCTATTGTCTCGGATGTCCACGCCAACCTCCCGGCCCTGGAGGCCGTTCTGGCGGATCTCGCCGGGCGAGGGGTCCACCGTATCGTCTGCCTCGGCGATCTGGTCGGCTATGGCGCCTGGCCCAACGAGTGCTGCGACCTCCTGCGTGAGCAGAAGGTCGTGGCCGTAATGGGCAACCACGACCTCGCCGCCGTCGAGGAGGGCGCCGAGCACTCCTTCACGCCGCAGGCGCGCAAGTGCATCCTCTGGACGCGGGACCGGCTTACCGAGCAGAACCGCCGCATGCTGCGGAGCTTCCCGGAGACCCGTACCTTCGAGAGCGTGACGCTCTGCCACGGTTCGCTGGCCGGGCGCGATGAGTACGTGTACTCCTGGCAGGGCGCGCTCCCCAGCTTCCAGCAGCTCACCACCCACGTCGGCTTCCTCGGCCACACCCACTACGCCGGCTGGTTCTACCACGAGGTCGACCCGCCGCGCGGCGACGGCACGATGACGCCGAGCGGCGGGATCGTCAAGGTCTCCCTCGAGGGCGCCTACCTGGTCAACCCCGGGGCCGTCGGGCAACCCCGCGACGGCAACCCCGAGGCCGCCTACGCGCTCTACGATGACCAGCTCGAGCAGATCGAGCTGCGCCGCCTCCCCTACAATGTGCAGGCCGCGGCCCAGGGCATCATCGACGCCGGCCTGCCCACCAGCATGGCGGTCCGCCTGTTCGAGGGCATGTAGGCCCCCGGTCACGGCGCCACCGTCTCCGAGATGAACCTCACGCTGCCGTCCCCGAACCCCACGCCGGTGCCGCCGCCGAAGACCCGCGCGTAGTACCGGCCCTCGTACTCCGCAGTGAAAGGCACGCTGCCCCCGCCCGCCGCGGTGTGCGAGCCCACGTAGCGCGTCGAGCGGTCAGCGTACACGTACAGGTCCGGGTCGCCTTGGGTCACGTTCTCCAGCACTACCGAGTACGACTGCCCCCGCCTCGGCTGGAACCAGAACCACTGGCTGTCCTGCTCCCCCAGCGCGATCGTGTTCGAGGTCCCATCGGCGATGAGCTGCTTGGGCCGGTCCGCCTCGATGGTGAACGGCTTCGCGCTCCCACTTCCGGCGTATCCGTAGACGGCGACCAACGCCGCCGGATGGCGCCCGGTGTAGCCGGGTGTGAACGCCACCCAGTCCGGCGCCAGCGACCCGACCCCGTCGCCGTGGCCGGTCGGCGAGCGGTCGCTCCACCCCAGCAGCGGGTTCCCTCCCTGCCAGGTCGACGGGTCTCCGTTCAGCAGGTAGAGGTCGGCGTCCTCGTTAGCCGTCGGTTGCAGTGTACAGATCACGGGGCTCTTGGAGTTCACGGCCAGCAGCCGAAACCAGTTCACGTGCCACTCGGGAACCGAGCTCACCAGCGGCGTCTCGCCCCAGCGGATCGCGCCCCCCAGCCCGGCGGGGCCCTCCCCGGGCGGCAGCCCCAGGAACAGCGGCCTGGTGCCGCCGTGCCCGTCGCCAAGGTACTCTTGGATGTCCAACCCCGTCGCTGTGAGAAGGCCGTCATCGCCTCCTCCACACCCCGCCAGCGCGGTCACGGTCAGCGCCGCGGATAGCAGGAGAACGCCTCGCGTTGCGTAGCTCATTGAAATCCCTCCTTCTGCGCCTGCGCGCAGAAACCGGCAACTCGATGTTCGAGCAAGTGCGTCTGTCCAAGCCCAATCGCCATTCGGGGATTAGAACACGAACACTT
>VGFB01000149.1 GCA_016869015.1 Armatimonadota bacterium | reverse complement strand
ATTGGGCCCGGTGCTCATCACGGCCCCGAAGGTCCGCACGTCGAAGAAGGCGCGACACATCTCACGGCGCGCCTTGTCCACCTCGTCCTTGGTTGGCTTCTTGCTGGCCTTGTACCCCTTGTTCACCTCCTCGTGTGCCCAGGCGATGTGGCGGTTGAGGTTGGTCGCGTGCTCGACGAAAATGGCGTCGGGCATGGCGTTGCCCCTCGCCCACTGGACGTAGTTGCGCACGCGGCGCTTGAGAGCCACGTCGGACACGAGGCCGCGCATGTCCTCCGGATCGATCCTGGGAGCGTTGCCGAAGTCCGGGTCGCCGTTCGGGTTGCCGTTCTCGCAGTCGAACACGTACAGGAACTCGTAGCGGCTGTGGATGGGCTCACTCATCGCTCTCACTCTCCTCTGCAGTCTTCGGTTCCGGCTCGGCGGAGGCAGGATGCTTCCCATACGCCCGGATGTCGACTAGCTGCTGGTAGTAGCCCAGCGCGAAGTAGCTCTGCTCGAGTAGCCCGAGGGGCGGCGGCAAGTCACGGCCGACGCGGCACCAGATATCGTGGAACGTCCGCTCCAGTCTGGCGGCCCGGCCCTCCTTGCCCCTCTTCTGGCGGAGCAGTTCGAGATGGTAGTTGCTCAGCTTGGCCAGCCGGCCAAGCACGAGAGAGGGAGTCACACTCGCCGACGCATAGTAGCGCTGAACGACGCTGGCCCCAACCTGCTCCAACGCCTCCTTCTGGATCGTGGCCAGGACAGCCATCAGTCGGCCACACTGGTACGCGAGTGACGGGTGATCCTCAGTCACGCAGGACAGAAGCTCATCGGGCATCGCCCGGCCTCCTTTCCTTTCCGCGCGCAGGCAGTAGACGCGCAACACGCCCATTCGAGTGTAGAGCAGTGACATGGTGGCCGCGTAGTTGCGGTGCTTGTCAGCCTCCGTAACCTCCTCGAACTGACCCGACTGCCAGAAGGCTCTCAACAGGCGGAGTAGCCGCGCAGGTACGCCGTCCGGGAGGGGGGCGCCACAGGCAGCGGCGCGCCATAGGGAGGCCCGGAGCGCACCAACCGGCCTCAACCAGTCGCGGCGCTTCTGGCCCTTCTTACGGGGCGACAGGAGGCACTCCACGACCAACTGAAGGCCCGGGCGCCTCGCCTCCGTCCTCCCGGTTAGGTTGATGGTCGCCAGGTCGTTGAGCCACTGGCTGACATGAATGAGCAACCGCGAGAAGTCCCCTTCCACCCAGTCGCGGACAATGGCTCGATGCTCGGCCGCGGAGAGGAAGACGGCATGGTAGCGGTTCGAGGCCAAGTCGGGTCGCTGGCCCGTCTCTACGGCGGTCAGCAGCTCCTGCAGGTGCCTGAGCGCCTCGGCCTCCTCCACCTGCCTCTGCTGCCGCTCCTCCTCAGGACCTAAGCCCTTGGGATGCAGGAAAGCCAGGGGATCGTCCTCCGGCCGAACGCGGTCCTTGAACCAGTACACCACGTCCGCGCCCGCCAGCGGGCGGGCTTGGCTGCCGACCAGGTGGTTCAGGGTCGCCAGGCATGTCCAGGCCGCAGCCTCGGACATTGCGTAGTTCTCTGACTTGGTGAGACCGTAGGACGAGAAGGCCGGCTTGTCGAAGCCGATCAGTGTGTCCTCGCCGCCGCCGCCAGCGTCGCGGCCGATTCCCTTTACGTCGAGCAGGGTCAGCGCTGGTTCGGTGACCTCGGCCGTCAAGAAGCAGCGCATGCGTCTGGGGCGCTGGGCCGTGGTGACAAGCGCGCCCCGGAAGGCCCGCCACCAGTCGCGCCAATCCGCCAACTCCACAGGCAGTGGGCGCCGAGACCCCACCGTGACAAGGTGTCCCTTTCGGGCGCCGGACCGGGTGAGGGCCTCCTGTAGGCCGCCAACCGACGCTGGGTCGCGGAGAGCCAGGGCAGCCTCCACGAGCTCCGGGAGGCCAGCCTCCGCCCCGCCCTTGTGCAGCAGTTCGGCGAACCGGGCGCTGTCCTGCTGCGCCTTGGGGTCGTCGGGCGCCACGCCCACGAAGGCCACGACGGCGGCACTGTCCACCAGGAAGTGGCGGGTCTTCCCCCGAACCAGCTCCGGCTGGATGAGATGAGGGCACCTGGGGAACAGTAGCCCCCCCTCACCGCCTTCGCTGGCGTCCCCAAGCGGCGTGACGTCCCACCTGTCCCCACCGGCACCCGGCCGTACAGCCCAGTGCACGACCTTCGGTAGGAAGCCCGGCTCGACGTCCACGCCATGGCGCTCGGCGTACTCCATCAGTCGCCTGAGCATGGGAGACCCCCCCCCTCGGCACGACGGACCTCAGCGCTCTCATAGGCGGGGACGGCCATCAGGCCGTCGTCGACCGCCGCGTGGAAGAGGCTGATCTTCGGCTCTGAGCAGTCGGTCCCGGGCGAGCTGAGGTCGTAGACGTCGTAGACCATCCAACCCAGATCCTGCGTCCAGCGGGCGCGCTCGGCGGGCGGCGCTCCAGGCTCAACCAGCTCGAAGAACGCGGGGAACTCCCGGCAACCGAAGTACGGCTGATGGAAGCACTTGCCGTGGCTGGCGCGACGCCGGAACTGAGCCTCAAGGCGTTGGACCTGGCCCTCGTGTCCTGGCCACGGACGGACCCTCGCATGCAGCCTGTAGTGCACGTTCTTGAGCGCCATGGTCTGCCGCTGGGTGCGCCCCTTGTCGGCGTCCATCGCGTCTGCCCAGATGGGCTCCAACGGGGCCTTGCCATGCATCCAACGCAGTACGGCCTTGATGTCCACTTGGTCCTTGACCTCGTTTCGCCGTAATGGGATGTAGACGGGCTCCCCTGTTGGCACCCATCCCCGATGGTCGGACGGGCGCCAGTGCAGGCCGGTGTACCTGGGCTCGCGGAGCACCTCCACCATCGTCACCTCCCATCGGAACTGACTGGATCGGCCATCGCGGCTGGGTTTGCAGTAGATGGCGTCGAAGATGCCGCGGGCGGCGGACGGCGTGATGACGGGGTAGCTGAACCGCTCGACCTTCAGCTGCGTGAAGCACGCGAACTCGCCCCAGACTTCCAGCACCTGATCCTTGGGCTCCATGACTCCTCCCTTCCAGCGTCGTGTTCAGGAGTGCCACAATGGCATCGTGGACGGCGCAGACAGGCCGGTCTCCTGACTGTAGTCTCCCTCCTCTCCTCGGTAGATGAACCAGTCGCCCGACGGTTCGCACCGACGACCCACCGTCACCTCCTCCAGCAGCCCCGTGATCAGCCCCTCACGTTGGGGCCGGAACAGCGACACCGTGTGTGGCCGCGCACGCAGCACCCACTCGCGCGTCAGCCCGGTCCTCTCCACCTCCTTGTCAAGGGCGGCGAACGCCTCCATGTCATACGGCACGACGACGTTGATGGCGTTCTGGGGAATGATGCGGTACTCCCGCGCGACCTCGGCGAAGTCGCGGCGCGCCAGAGCCTCCAGCAACGGGCTGCGCTGCCCTCGCTCGCCCACCCCGCGCACGCCGTACAGGTCGCGGTAGTAGGCCTCGTAGACCTCGGGATCGTGGATGTCGAGCCCGGCTGCGCCGCGCTCTCGAAGAAGCGCTCCCGTCACGTCGGCGCCCTGCTCGTAAGCCCCGTCGGGGTACGCGCGGCCGGGCTCGTCGGGTAGGAACACGTGCACAGCACCCATGGCGGGCAGGCGGCCGTTCCGGTTGCAGCGACCCGCGGCCTGGGCGATGGCGTCCAGCGGACCCCAGGCCCGGAACACCTCGGGGAAGTCCACGTCTACGCCGGCCTCGACGCACTGCGTGGACACCAGTACACAGGACTCCCGCGCCTCGAGGCGCTCGCGCACTTTGCTCAGCGTCGCGCTCCGGTGGGCCGGGCACATACTGGTAGACAGGTGGAACAGGCCGGGCTGGCCTCTGTGCCTGAGCTCCCCGAACAGAGCGAGCGCATGGCGCTTCAGGTTCACGATGCACAGCGCCTGTGGGCACTCGGCGAGGCGGTCGGCCAGCGCGCGCCATGAGAGACGATTGAGCGAGTCGTCGGGCCAGTGCACGACCGTGCGCCGCGACCGCTCAGACAACCCGAGGGTGGCCGGGGCGATCTCCTGCGGGCGCCACCCGGAGCCGCAGTGGCGCCGGACGGCCTCATCGAGCCGACCGAACGCAGGCTGCGTAGCGGTCGAGAAGACGACCGTTGTACCGTAGCGCGCGGAGAGGTGAGACAGGGCGGCCAACGTCGGCACCGCCAGCCGCGTGGGCAGCGTCTGGACCTCGTCGAAGAGGACTACGCTGCGCGCGACCCGGTGCAGCTTCCGGCAGGCGCCTGGCCGGTTGGCGAACAGCGACTCCAGCATCTGCACGCTGGTGGTCACGACGACGGGCGCGTCCCAGTTCTCCGCCAGTAGCCGCGCGCGAGCGTCCTGCTCGTCGCCGCCTGACGAGTCGCGGCCGGCACTGGCGAGGCTGTGGTCCTCCAGCACGTAGAGCAAGCGCGCTTGGTCATCCGGCCAGTCTGCCAAGGCCTCGCGATACACCTTCACCGTCTGCTCGACGATCGTCAGATAGGGAATGACCACCACGACTCTCCGCAGACCGTGCAGCGCGGCGTGCCGGAGGGCGAAGGCCAGTAGCGCGAGGGTCTTCCCCGAGCCGGTCGGCGCTGTCAGCGTGAACAGCCCGGGCGGGCGTTCGGACGCGGCCAGGCACGCCGCCAGCAGCTGCGCGCGCATCTCGTTCACCTCCGGCGTCGCCGGGGAGCTGGCCGCCAAGCGCTGGAGGTGGTCCGCCAGGACTTGGGAGGCCCGTTGCGGCTCAAGGGCAGGTCCCGACTCCCGGTACCGCAGGCCATGAGCGTCCCCGCCGAAGTGCCCTTCGGTGTTCAGGAAGTCGGCGTCCACCAGAGCAGAGAACAGCATCCGGATGCCGAGCATGGCAGCGGCGTCCGGGCCCGACAGGACGGACGCGCCGCCTGCGCCAATCTCCGCATCAGGCTCCAGCCCCTCCGACAGACCCCGACCCAACAAGCCCTCCGTGTTGTCGTCCGACAGCCGCGGACCCTCAGGATGCCGTTCGTCCCACCCGTGCGGGTCCATCTCCCGCAGTCCGTCCTCGGTTGCGCGTCGCAGTCCACGGTGGTGCCCTTGGATCGCCAAGGCCGGAGCGATTCCCTCTGACCGGTAGCGCACTAGCGCCTCCCACGCGCCGGGCGTCCAGTGATCGATGCCCCGCTCCAGCCCCTTCAGCCGCCGCTGGAACAGGTCACCGTACTTCCCCAGGTCGTGCAGCAGCCCCGCGATCCGCGCTTCCGGCTCGCCGCCCCAGGCTGCGGCGAAGTCGGCTGCCAGCTCGGCAACGGCCTGCAGATGGTCCGCCAACGGGTGTGGCTGGTCCGCGTCATTGGCCGAATGGGCGAGGTAGCTCATGTGGAATCACGCCTCCCTGACGCTCTGGCACGGTGTCACGCCCCCCTGCGACCCACGCGCGTGAGACCCCACCGCAACCACCCCATCGCCCCAACTTCGCCGCAGATCGAACGCGTTGTGGACGGGGGGTTCGCGTCCGCAGTGCCCCGCCCCTCCCGGTCAGGACCTGCCGCGGAGGACAGCACCAGCCCTGCGTGGAAGACAGCGCTGCCGTTGCCGCCAGCGGCCCGTTCACGAAGTGTGCTTGGCGGTCGCGCACCAAGACGCGCACCCCGGCTTCCCCGCGCCCACCGCGACACCCACAAGCCAAGCGCGGCGACCCCCGACTGGCCCGACCATGCTTCCGCCAGCCGATGAGTTCCCTGGAAGGTGCCGAAATGCCCAAGACCCCTCGCCCCAAAACCGCCCAAGGCGGCCCCCGACGCCGACGCCAACCTCGACGCGGAGTGCGCCGCGTCTCCTCTCCCGCTGGCCGACCTGCGGGACGCCTTGGGGTTGCTGCGGCCCGGCGACGCCGACGAGTTGCGCTACGCTGGTTGGATGCGGCTGGGGAGGGCCCTGGTGTGGGCCGAGGGATGTGCGGGAGACGCGGTCGAGTGCTACCGTCGTGCCATCCAAGCGGCAGGGGGGGCCGCAGACGGCGAGTGGTTCAGTCCGGAGTCGCTGATCGAAGAGGCCATGCTGGGCGCAGGCATGGCTCTCATTGAGGGAGGCGAGGCGGCTGCGGGTAGACAGCCGTTGGAGAGCCTCCCGGCCCTTGTTGACGGCCTGCCCGACAGGGGGTCCGAGCGCTCGTGGGTGCTCAGTGAGTTGGCAACCGCGTGTGACGCGGCAGGGGACCTGATCGAGGCCATCGCCTTCCAGCGCCGCGCGGCCGATGCCGACCGCGCGGGCATCGAGAGCCGCCTGCAGATAGGTCAGCAGGAGCCCGCCGGCGAATACGGCGAGAAGGGGGGTGCACGGGATGCCGGGCGTTGCCATCATCCTACCCACGTTCAACCGGATGCGTCTTCTGCGCCGTGCCCTACAGTCCGTGCTGAGCCAGACCGTCACAGACTGGGAGTTGATCGTGATCGATGACGGTAGCGCGGACGGCACGCGTAGGCTGCTGGCCGACTGGCAGAGGCGCGACAGCCGAATTCGCGTGGTACGGCGGCCGCGGAACTCCGGCGACCCGTGCGTCGCGCGGAACGAGGGCATCGCCGTTGCCGAGTCACCGTACTTCGCCTACATCGACGACGACAACGCCTGGCGACCATGCCACCTGGAGGCCCTGCTGGAAGCAGTCGCGAGGTGCCCCGACCTGGCCCTGGCGTATGGCGACCGGTTGTGTCACTACCCGGATGGCACGACCGGACCCGGAGGCGCAGCGATTGACACCGGGGATGTGCTCCACCCCAGGGAGGTCTGGGACGCCCTGCCGGAACGCTGGGTACAGGACCCGCGCCGCCTGGGCCAGGAGGACCAGTACCTCTGGAGGAGAGTCCGGGATCGCTACGGGAGCGTCTTTGTGCACGTGAATGAGGTCATCTCAGACTTCTACTTCCATGGGTCCAACTACTACGTGGTCTCTCCCCGCACGGCCCCGGATCCGGAGGGCAGGCCGGCAGCTCAGTAGCAGGTGCGGAAGGCGAGCACCTGCTGACCGCCCTTGATCTGCACGTTCGTCCAGGCCTGCCGACTGCCGGCGACGAGCGCCGGGCCGATGTGCGGGTCGTGGGGCGCTTGATGGACCACGCAGCGGGTACGATCGCTGTGACCGCCGTGGACGAGTATCCAGAGCCATTCGCCTTCCGCCAGAGCCCCCACCCGCAGCGGCGGCTCGAACAGGAAGGTGGCCAGACTCCCCTGCTGGGGCGGGGCCCCCGCTGATGCCGCCGCCAGGACCTCTCCCGCCGGGTGCCCCCGGCGGACCTCCGTGCGTATGGTGGCTGCCGTCGCCGACCAGTTATTGGCTCTCAACTGGACGGCCGACAGCGTGTCCCGGCGAGGGCGGAAGGCCTGGGCATAGGCGGGGGTCAGGGGCAGGTCGGCCTCTTCAGGAGAGAGGGCCTCGACGTCCTCCAGGAGGTCGGGATAGGGCAGGAACCCGGTGGTTGCGTTCACCGACCGCCGCCACTTCTCCAGCAACAGCCGCTGACATTCGCGGAAGGTCGGCGACGCGATGTCTCCCGCCAGGGTCCGGCTCTGATGCTGGAGGAGTGCGGGCACCACATACGCCTTGAGCCCTTGCTCAGCCACCTGCAGGCAGTAGTCCACGGCGTAGTAGTGCAGGTCGAAGCGCTCATCAAGGGGCTGACCTTGCCACACGCTGCGAGGCACTGCGAAGCAGACCTCGTCAACGGTAGCCGCCGGTCGGGGATGAGGAACCGGCGTGCCGAGGAACGTGCCATCACTCTGCACCAGGCTCCCGACAAACGCCTCCCCCGACTCGCCCTTGCCGATCACCCCCGCGATGCCAGCCTCCGGGTGAGAGG
>VGFB01000148.1 GCA_016869015.1 Armatimonadota bacterium | reverse complement strand
GCCTCGACCCCCGCCGGGCGCTCGCTGGTGGCAGGGGCGACCTCCAGCGTCTCGATGCGGATGAGGCGCGAGCCCTCCGGCCGGCGTGCCCGCACCCGGTTCAGCTCGACGGCTCGCTCCGGCTGCCAGTCCTGATCGTGGAAGCCCGCCTCGACGAAGTAGGCGGCCTCGTAGGTGATGACCGGGGGCTTGTTGTTCACGTTCTCGACGTAGGGCAGGTCGTCCAGGTCGGTGTTGAAGACCACGTAGTCGCCCCACGCCCACTGGAGCCTCTCCAGATCGTAGCCGAGGCCTCGGCGCAGGCTGCCGTCGGGCTTCACGGCAAACCGCCCGCGACACCCGACCACGAGGGTCCGGAAGCCGGAGAGAGGGTTGGGGTAGACCCAGTAGGCTCCGTACTTGGCGCCTCGATAGAGGCGGTCGCCGTTGGCGGGGTCGCGAACCAGAACGCCGTCATCGAGGACCCGCACCGGCAGTTCGCACGCGGCAGCGATCCGCCTCAGCACGGCGCTGCTGTCGAGCGTGCCGAAGAGGATGAGGTTGCGCGTCCGGTGGTCGTCGGGGGAGAGCTTGTCCTCGGGAACCGCGCGCACGGCCTCGTAGTGGACGTTGAACGCGTTCCACTCGGCGGCGAAGTCCTCGGCCTCGACCTGTCCCTGCCTCACGGAGGCCGCCGACCCGACCGTGCCCCAGGCGACGACGAAGGGGGCCAGGAACGCCTCACCGATGGGCCCCTCGAGACCGCGTCGCTTACGCAGCGGGGGAGCTTCGCCCCGCACCACCTGCCACGCAGCACCGGCCGGCCCTTCCCGCAGCTCAAGCGACACCTCCGTCGGCGGGCCTGCATGGCAGAGGGCGCCGTCTACGAGGACCTGGACCTCCGGGAGGGAGGCCAGGCTTGTGTCGGGGAGCGTGAGAGTGAAGGCCGTGACATTGTGGGCGAAGGCGTGAACGGCAGACTCCGCGACGTGGGCATCCAGGCGGCCGACTGCGCCTTGTAGGTCGAAGCGGTCGATGGCCGCCCAGTGGACCTTGCCGTAACGCAGGAGAGTGGCCTCCACAGTAACGGACGGGGGGCGCTTGGGGCTTGAGATGCTGAGGAACCTCTCGTAGATGCGAGGGAGATCGTAACCGGCGCCGTGGCCGCGATCGACGTGGTAGACGAGTTCGTGACGGTAGGCCTCCTGCTCCCGGTCTCGAGCGGAGTTCAAGGCCTCGTCGAGGCGGATGCCCTGCTCGGGGAGGACGATGTCGTCTCGTCCGTCTACGATGAGCGTCACATCCCCCCAACGCGCCGTGCCGGCGGTGTAGAGGGGCGACGCGGCCTCGAGGAGCGGCCGGCGGAACTCCTCGATGGCGTCGGGCATGTCCTTGCGCGCGTACCAGTGCCAGTGGAACTCGCGGAAATCCGTCCAGCCGTCCACCGGGGCGACCCCGGGGAAGATGTCCGGCCGGCGGACGCCGACGCGGTAGGCCCCGGTGCCGCCCATCGAGCCGCCGGTCATGTAGACACGCGAGCGGTCCACGGCGACCACCTTGGCGACATCCTCCAGCACCCGCAGCACGTCATCCTCACCGATCCCGTCGTAGAAGTTGGGTCCCCGGCCGTTCACGTTGACCAGGACCCAACCGTGATCATCGGCCCACTGCCGCTGCCACTCGGAGAAGTCGGCGCCGACCCACCAGCCATAGCCGTGGGCATGCATGACGAGGGGGTAGCCGCGGTCGCCCGGTGGATTGGCGCGCGGGAAGTAGACGCCGTAGGCCTGCCGCGACCCATCGATCGCCGAGAGGTAGGCCCGCACCTCCCCCTGGCGAAGCTCCTGGGCCCGGGCCGCGTAGCCTGCGACGCCCAGGCACGCGATGGCGGTCCAAAGCGCTGCACGCTTCATTGGGTGAAGCTTCGGGTCAGGGCGGCGGATCACCTGCTCCCTGGTCCGAGGCGGAAGCCGGTACGCTCCGGAAGATCAGGCCGCGCCCGGTATCGGCGAGCCGGACCACCGAGTCCCCCGCACGGGCGAGGAACTCCTCCTCGAAGCGGTTGCGGCACAGGATGAGGGCCGGCCGGGACGACAGCAGCGGGCGCGCCTCCTCGAGTGGGTACACCCAGCCCTCGAGGTCGTCCGCATTGCCCGGGAAGTCATACTCCGCCGGCGTGGCCCCGAACACCGCGACCCGTTCGTCCAGGTAGAAGGCAGCCCCGCGAGAGAGCTTCCTCACACAGTAGATGCGCTCCCCGGGGCGTCGAAGCTCCTCCGCCCGGCGGACCAGGGCCCGGTCGCTGGGGAAGAGCGAGCTGTTCCCGACCGTGGCGATGGCCAGGTGATAGAAGACGAGGGCCGTGGCCCCCAGGAGGGCGACGGCCGCCGGGGGCTTCCGCCACGCCGCGGCGGTCACGGTCGCGAGGCCGCCGACCGCCAGGGCCGTCGCAAGCGGAACGATGCGAAGGCCGTCGGGCAGTTGAGGCTGCAAGGCCGGCAGCGCTGCCCCGATGGCCGCGAGGATCACCCCGGTCGCCAGCAATGGCCAACGCCCGCCGCCACCCGGCGCCGCGAAGTAGCGCCCGATCAGCAGGGCCGCAGGTGGAAGCGAAGGGAGGATGTACGTGACCACCTTGACCTTGGAGAGACTGAACACCAGGACCGGCATCAGCAGCCACAGGAGCCACAGCAGACAGGCCCTCCGCTGTGGCTCGTCAGCGCCCTTGCGGGTTACCGATCCACACCACGCGGCTCCGGGAAGGAGCAGCGTCCAGGGGAGGCAGGCGCCGAGAAGCACGGGCCCCAGGTACCACCAGGGCTGATGGTGGCTCTCATCGATCTCGCCCTTGACGCGCGCGACGTTCTCGTGCAGCAGGAAGAAGCGCGCGGCTCCCGGGTTGGCGTGCTCACACAGCGCGAACCAGGGCACGACAATGGCCGCGAGGAGCGCCAACACGGCCACCCAGGGCACCTCAAGCAGCGCGCGCAGCCGCCGGGTGAGGGCCAGGTAGGGGAGGAGGATCAGCATGGGCAGCGCCAGGGCCACCGGCCCCTTGACCAGCACCCCGAGACCGGCGGCCGCTGCCGCGTAGACGTAGTAGCGCCGCCCGTCGCGCCCACGCTCGGACCCGAGCCAACCCCACCAGACGGTGGCCGTGAGGCAGACGGTCAGGAGCATGTCGTAGCGGATCACCCGGCCCACGGCGAACCACAGCACGCTCGCCGCCAGCACGAGGGCCGAGATCAGGCCCGCCGACTGCCCGGACGCCTGTCTCCCGAAGGCGAAGACGAGCGCGACGCCCGCCGCCGCCGCCACGAGCGACCCGAGACGCACGGCGAACTCGCGCGGGCCGAAGGCGCCGATGCTCAGGGCGGTCAGCCAGTGCAGGAGCGGGGGCTTGTCGAGGTAGACGAAGCCGTTCACGCGAGGGGTCACGAAATCCTGGGTGCCCCACATCGTCTGCCCCACTGCCGCATAGCGCGCCTCGTCGGGCTCCATCAGGGGGACCGCGCCCAGGCGGAAGCCCAACACGGCGAGGGCGGCCAGGAAGACGCCGGCGCCAACCAGGGGGCCGGCGGTCCGAGCCGTCTCGGAGCGGGACCTGGGGGTCATGGGCCGTCATCCCCCAGACGTCGACGATGCGCCGCCAGGCCGCCCAGCCACGCGCCCAGCGCCCATGCCACCTCCGCCCCCAGGAGCCACGCGCGGGAGACCAGCGCGATGCTCATGGCGACCCCCGGCGCTGCCGAAGCGAGCAGGCGCGCCAGGACGTACTCCCGTACCCCGAGCCCGCCCGGGAAGATGAAGCTCAGGAAGCCCGCCACCCAGCCCAAGGCGTTCCCGCCCATGAGCGGTGCCAGCGGGGCCCTCAGACCGAGGCCCCCCGCCAGCAGCCACACCCCGACGCCCCACAGGAGCCAGGTGGCGAGGTAGCACGCCAGCAGAGGGGCGGCCGCTGACCACTGATACCGGAACTCCGCGGTGGGGCGCCGCAGCAGGCGCAGAGCGCCGTTGATGGCGCGCGGCAGGACGGACGGATGCAACACCATCGCGGCGCCCGCCAGCAGGAGCAGCCCGATTAGCACCAGCCGCGGCGCAGGAACCAGCTGCACCGCGCAGGCGAGGCCGACGATCAGCCCGGTCAGCGTCAGCGTCCCGACCTCGACGAACATCGCCAACGCGGCCTGCGGCTCAGGGACGCCGAACTTCCGCGCCAGATAGACCTTCCCGACCAGGGTCATGACCTTTCCGGGGACGTACTTGGCGAGCTGGCCGACAGCCTGACTCTCAACGGCGCCGGCCCAGCTGATGTGGGCGCCGACCAGGCGCAGGGCCAACCGCCAGCCTACGATCAACAGGCCTTGGCAGACGAGGCCGATTGCCGCGGCCGGTGCCAGCAGCAGCGGGTCGACCGTCCACTCGATGGCGACGATCTGCGGCCAGAGATCGACCACCGCGCGGCCGATGAAGTAGAGCACGACCGCCACCACGACCGTCTGCAGCCCGAGGATCGCCCAACGGAGCGTGCCGCGCTTCATGGCCGCCCAGTCCTCCGGCGAGAGGAAGCCGTGGCCCGTTCGGCGAACGGCGAGCGCAGGGCATCGTCAGCACACCGACCGGAGACACCGTTGAACCTGGACATTCAGCGCCTTTCGCACCCCGAGGAGGTCCGATCCCTCGCCCCGACGCTCGCGGCCCTGCAGAACGCCGCCGGAGCCGATGCTCCACACTATCGACCCGTGGCTGCGGAGGAGATCGAGCGGCGCCTCCACCGCGATCCGCGCTTCCGCGAGCGGGCGATCCTGGTCGCCCGCGAGTGTTCGGAGGCCATCGGGTGGTGCCACCTCGAGCCGCCGGAAGTCGCCCTGACCGGGGGCGACCTGTACCCGTATGTCGGCGCGCACAGCGCCTTCGCGCCGGGAGCGCCGCACGTTCCCCGCCGGGAAGGCTATTCGGCGATCACGCGCGGGCTCCTCTACGCGGCGTGCCAGATCCGGGCCCAGCAGGGCGCGGAGGCGGTAGAGCTCTTCGTGCCCGACGGGTCGCCGGCCGAAGAGCCGCTGCGGGCCGAGGGCTTCCAGCCGGTCGACGCCTGGGCGACGTACGTGGCGGGGCTGAGCGGCGTGCGGACCGGACGCGCTCCGCTGCACGTTTCCTCGGTGCGCCGGGCGGACATCGACCGCTTCCCGCTGGTGCTCACCGAGACGGGGTTGATCGACCGCACCTTCACCCCGGGCGACCTCGCCGCCCTCATCGAGTCGGCCGGCAACTTCGATCCCCAGGGCCTGCTGATCGCCCAGACCGCGGGGAGCGTCGTCGGCTACGCCGCCGTGATGGAGGATCCAGCCTACTCGGCGGCGACGGGGCGGGCGCGGGCCTGGCTTGGGTTCGGCCCGTTGGGCATGGGCGCGCTTCCCGGGCCGGAGCAGATCGAGCGCTTTGCCACGCTGGTCAGCGCGGCCCGGATCTCCGCGTTCTGTCGCGGGGCGAAGGAGCTGGCCTTCGTGGGGAGCGCCGAGGTCCAGCAGCCCCACGTCTGGGAGGAGCGGGGCTTCGCGGTCGAGGCCAGGTGGCGACGCTGGCGAACCGAACTCTGAGCGTGATCCGGGGCACACCGGACCGCGGATTCCGTGCCAACCACGCAACTGCGCGGCCCGCCCGTGGGTATACTCACAATGGTAGTCGGTGACGACCGAATGACAGGGAGGCGGAGGCTGTGATCGGCGTGGCGCGGGCTCTTGGGCGGGTCGCCGGGGGGCCGGACCGGGCCTCCGTCGGCGCGCTCATCGTATATGCCGCCGCGGTGGCGGTGGTCGTTGCGCTGCCCGCCCTCCGCCGGTTGCACGGGCCGGATCGCGGCGCCTCCGCCCACCCGGGGGCGCCGGCTGTGGGCCCCTTCACCAGCGCTCCGGCTCAGATCGACGAGCTGGTGACGGCTCCGCAGTTCGCCACGTCTCAGCCGGAACGCTCGAGCCACGTCGCCCGCTCGTGGCAGCGGGTCGGGGGCGTGGGGGTGAACGTGATCACCGTGAACCCCCGCCCGGACAACGTCAACGTCGTGCTGGGGCTCGCGGAGGGCACGGTGCTGAGCCAGGGGAGGTTCGGGCGCGAGAGCTTCGGCGCGATGGTCCGGCGCTTCAAGCCCCGGGTCGCCATCAACGGAACGCACTTCAACCTGCGGACGAACGCACCCGTCGGCGCCTTGGTCATGGAGGGCCGGCTGATCTACGACGGGCTGTCGAGCGCCGTGCTGACGGTCGGAGAGAACGGGCGGGTCCGCATCGAGTACCACCGCAGCAAGTTCGGGCGCGACTTCGGCTGGGCCGGCACGGTCCGTACCGCGATCGGGGCCGGCCCGATGCTGCTGCGCAACGGGCGCGTGGCTCTCACCCCTTACGACGAGGGCTTCGGCGATCCCTCGCTCTTCGCCCTGGCCCGCCGTAGCGCGCTGGGGGTCACGGCGGAAGGCAAGCTGCTGCTCGTCACCGTGCACACTTCGGTCACGCTGAACAAGCTGGCCTACATCATGCTGCGGCTGGGGTCGGTGGACGCGATGGCGCTGGACGGCGGCACTTCCAGCGCCCTGTACTCCAACGGCCAGTTCATCACGACCCCCGGCCGCAAGCTCACGAACCTCATCCTCGTCTACGACTGACCCCTCGCAGGTTCGACGCGCGGACAGAGGAATAGCCCCGGACCGTTCTCGCCGGCCTCGAAGGCGAGGCGGCCCTGGGGAGGTGCTGCGTTGTGAAGGCTCTTGGCGTTGCCGTCCTCGGAGCCGGGGACATGGGCAACACACACCTGGCGGCCTGGAGCAAGGTCGAGAGCGTCCGGCTGTTGGGGGTGACGGACGTCGACGCGCGCCGGACGCAGGCCGCCGCCGAGAAGCACGGCGTCGAGCGCTGGTTCACGAACCTGGAGGAGGGTCTGGCCCAGGACGGGGTCGACGTGGTCTCGGTCTGCCTGCCCTCGTACCTGCACCGAGCGGCCTCCGTAGCGGCGATGGAGGCCGGGAAGGACGTTCTCTGCGAGAAGCCGATCTCGCTCACGGTGGAGGACGCCCAGGCGATGATCGCCTGCCGCGACCGGACCGGGCGCACGCTGGGGATCGCCTTCTGCAAGCGGCATCTCGCGCAGCTGGCACAACTCCGGGAGTGGCTGGCCGAGGGGGTTGTGGGCCGGCCGGTCATGTACCGCATGAGCGGCGGGCTGGAGATCCGGTTCAAGCCCTGGATCATGGACCGCAGCATGGGCGGCGGGCCGATCGTCGACCTGTGCTGCCACTACTTCGACCAGTGGCGCTGGCTGTTCGACGCCGAGCCGGTGCGCGTGATGGCGATGGGCATGACCTTCGCCAGCGGGGCGGAGGAGCTGCCCGGTGTGGACTTCCAGACCGACACGGCCGCGCTGTGCGTGGAGTATGGCTCCGGAGATGTGGGCACGATCTCCCTGTCTTGGGGCCTTCCCCGCGGGACGAGCGCGCCGGGGCCGGAGCAGGTGCTCGGACCGAGGGGCGTGGTCACGCTCGAGGGTTTCAAGGGCCTGCGGCTCGCGCGGAAGGGCGGGCAGGAGGAGAGCCTTGCTGATCTCGACGCCGATCTGTATGGGAATCAGGCCGCGGCATTTGCCCGCGCTGTCCGTGAGGGGACGCCCCCGGTGACCGGAGCCGAGGACGGGCTGGCGGCGCTGCGCGTTTCCCTGGCGGTGCTGGAGTCCATCGAGACGGGCCGGGCCGTCGAGCCGGCCTGATGGGCCGCGGAACACGCCGCGCGGCGCGGCGTTGGCTAGGTGAAGGCTGGTCTGCTGGGCCACCGTCTTCGAACCCACTGCGCCCGAGGTAGCAGCTTGCGCACCCTTCTCCTTGCCGTCGCGCTCGTCACCGCCGTCGGAGCTC
>VGFB01000147.1 GCA_016869015.1 Armatimonadota bacterium | reverse complement strand
TACATGCCGTGAAGGACCGCATCGTCCTGCGTCGGGCGGTAGCCGGGGCGGCCGATCTCGGGCTCGCGGATGAGGATCGGCCGCTCGGACTTCGTCCAGTGGATGCCGTCGGGCGACGTCGCACCCATGATGCAGAGAAGATCGCCGTCGGTGTCGCCTGCCTGACCGTACATGAGGCCATCGACGTCAAAGCCGGTAGCTGAGTAGGCGATGTAGTATGTGCCCTCATGCAGCACCACCGACGGGTCGCCGTTGTGCCACTGGTCCCAGGGCCGGTCCTGAGCCGCGATGACCGGGGCCCAAGTCTCGGGGCGCATCTCGGCGTCCCAGCCCGCGTCGCCCGCGTAGATCTCCCACGCATCGAGGCTCTTCCCGCGGGCGAAGTAGATGGCATCACAACCCGAGAAGCCCGGGTTGCAGTCCTCGCTCGCCCACCCGAAGAACCACATCCTGAAGGGGTACTCGGCCTCCGGCTGGTGGACTACGTGGGGGTTGTACATGTTCCGGAAGCCCCACAGCACGTCCCGCTCATTCCGGTTCCAGAGCTCGGAGCGGTCGGTGAAGCGTGTGGGCTCGCCGGGGAGCCAGCTTCCCAGCAGCGCGGCGAGGAGTACCATATTGTGCCTCCAACATCCGGGGTCGCGTCTTTGAACTTCAATCTTGGCGTCGCGGGTCGGTCGGCGCGCAGGGCCAAGATTGGGGTCCAAAGACGCGACCCCGGAGGCATCAATGCTCCACTTCGGGCGGCTGGACCCGGCCGCCCTTGCTGAGGCGGTCCAGAAGCACCTCGACAGCCTTCCGGATTTGCGGATCGCGGCCGTCGCGATGGGCCTCGTAGGGGAAGGGCACCTCGAAGTCCGGCTTCACGCCCATGTTCTCGAGGTTGACGCCGTCCCTCGTGAACCAACCGGCGACCGGCACGCGGAAACGGCTGCCGTTCACGAGGGTCACGTCGTAAGTCCCGATGACGGCCCCGTTGGTCGGCATCCCGATCAGCGGGCCGAGGCCCTTCTCGCGGAAGCCGTTCGGGAAGATCTCCGCATCCGAGGCCGAGTTCTCGTTGATGAGCACGGCCTTCGGGCCGTCGAACTGCGGGTTCGGCGAGCTGCGCAGGGGCGCGCCGCGTCGAGCCGTCCAGCCGTGGACCTGGCGGGTCAGCATCTCAAGGATCGAATCGTGCGTGTAGCCCCCACCGTTGTTGCGCACGTCAATCAGCAGCGCTTCGTGCCGCTGCGCCTCGCCGTTGACCTCCCGCTTGAACCGGTCGAGCGACTCGTTGTTCATTCCCGCGATGTGGGCGTAGTAGACCTTGCCGTCCGAGAGTCGCTCGACCATCCGTCGGTTCTCGCGCACCCATTCCTCGTAGCGCAGGCCGCCGTAGTCGCCCCACGAGATCGGCTTGATTGAGACCTCCCGAGCGCCCTCGGCCTTCGGCTCCGCATTCACGGTCAGCTTCACGCGCTCACCGACCCGGCCGTTCAGCAGCTCGTGGAAACGCTCGTTGTTGTTGACCGCCTCCCCGTCGAGGGTCAGGATGAACTCGCCCACGGCCAGCTTCGAGTTCGGCTTGTCCGCCGGGCTGCCCGGCATCACCTCCGCCACGCGCACCCCGGGCCCGCGGTGCGAGGGGTCCGGCGTGATCCCCAGGCAGGCGGTGGGCGGGCCGGAGCGATCCGGGCCGCCGCCGTAGGCGCCGAGGTGCGAAGCGTCCAGCTCACCGGTCATGCGGCTCATGAGATGGTGCAGGTCCTCCCGCTCGAGGGCGCCCTCGCAGAAGGGCGCGTAGGTCTCGTAGATGGCCTCCCAGTCGCGATGATGCAGCGGCTGGTGGTAGAACTGCTCATCCAGCAGGGCCCAGCCCTGGCGGAACGCCTCCTTCTGCACTCGGCGATCGTCCCGCTGGATCTCCGCCCTCCAGTCCACTTCGGTCGGGTTGCCGCCGCGCTCGGCGGACACTGTCTTCAGCCTCCCCCCATCCACGAAGACGATCTGCTTCCCATCGCCCTGCAGGCGGACGTTGCCGAAGCTGAAGCTGCCGTTGACGTGCCGCCGTTGGTTGCCGCCGTCGGCGTCCATGGCCCACAGCTCGTTGTCCCGCGTGTACAGGACGGTCTTGCCGCTGTCGATGAAGAGGAGGTTGCCCTCGTTCTCGCCCGTGTTCGTCAGGCGCTTCGCGCGCTCGGCGATGCGGTCGAAGTCGATCTCGAACGGGTCGATGGTCGGCGGCTTCCAGCGCTCCTCCTTGGGCGGCTCGCCCTCAGGCTTCTGCTCACCCTCCGCCGGCTTCTCGCCCTCGGGGGGAGCCTCACCCTCGGGCTTGGCCTCCTCCGGCTTCCTCTCCGCCTCGGCCGGCGGGGGCTCGGCGGGCTTGTCCGGCGGCTTGGCCTTCTCGTCCTTCTCCTTCTGCTGCTCCTCGTAGTCTCCGAACTTGTCCGGCTGCGGCTGCAGGTCGATGGAGTAGATCTCGCTGTTGCCGTCGCGACGGGAGACGAAGTAGATGCGCTTGCCGTCCGGCGACCAGTGACACCCCCAGTTCCCGCTGGGATGCTGGGTCACGTTGACCCACTTCCCGCCGTCCAGCGGCTTGATGTGCAGGTCCGTGCCCGCCCGCCGTCATCGATCTGCGCCAGGAGCCAGCGCCCGTCGGGGGAGAGGGCGAGGTCCTCGATGTCGGGATCGGGCAGGAACTGCGACACCTCGCCCGTCTCCGGGTTCGCGGCGAAGATGCCGTCGCCCCCGACGTCGTGGCGGAACAGGATCTTGCCCCCATCCCGCGTGTACCCGAGCATGTCGAGGTAGAACTGCGGATCATCGACGAGGCAGCGCTTCTCCATCGTCTCGGGGTTGAGCACCCAGATGTCGGAGTTGCCGTTCATCTGAGAGATGTAGGCCAGCTGCTTACCGTCGGGCGACCAGAAGTAGTCACCGTCGGGACCGGGCCAGTCGGTGACGCGGATCGAGTCGTTCTTGAACTCAGGCCTGACCAGGAAGATGTCGTCCTTCAGCCGGATCGCCGCGAGGCTGGCGTCGCGGTTGACCTCCATCTCCTCGATCCCGGCCTTCAGCGTCTCCTCCGTCTCGAAGGTGCGGCGGTAGTCCATGGGGGCGCGCAGCGTGATCTTACGCGGCGTCCCGCCGTCCGAGCGGAGCATCCAGAGGTCGAAGTTCCACTCGAAGACCAGCCACTTGCCGTCCGCGGAAGCTGTAAGGAAGGTCACCGCGTCGCGCTCGAAATCCGTGAGCGGCTTGACGTCCGAGCCGTCCGGGTTCATCGAGAAGACGTTCGGGCGACCGTTCCGCTCGCTCACGAAGCAGATCCGCGACCCGTCCCTTACGAACACGGGCCAGTTGTCCATCCCCTCGAAGTTCGTGACCACCGCCATCGTGTCGGCCTGGGTATCGTAGACCATGACCTGCGAGTTGGCCGAGCCCTTGTAGGCCTTCCGCCACCAGGCCGCGCCGCGGCGGATTCCGGTGATGAAGCGAGCATCCGGGCTGTAGCCCGTGATGGAGATCGAACAGGTGTCCAGCAAGAGCGGCCGGATGTAGCCCCCTTCAAGCTCGATCTCATAGGGCGCGGTGTGTGGATGGTCGCGCCCGGCCACGCTCAGCAGCAGCTTCGTGCCGTCAGGCGACCAGTCCGCCAGCACATCGCTCGCGCTGTGGTACGTGACCCGCCGGATGACGCCGCCGGTTGCGGGCATCACGAACACGTCCGCATTGCCGTACCGGTCCGACACGAAGGCGATCTGCGTGCCATCGGGCGAGAAGCGCGGGCGCTCCTCGTAGGCCTCACTCACGGTGAGACGTCTCGCGAGGCCGTCCTCGACGCCGGCCACCCAGATGTCGCCCTGGAATCCGAAGGCGATCTGCGAGGCGTTGGGGCTGAGATCGGGGAAGTGCACATCGCGGAGCACGGGGGGTTCCTCGGCGGACGTGAAGGCGCATGCGAGGAACAGCGGGAACATGGTAATCGCTAGCCGCAAACGGGTCACCTGCCCTCAGCGGGGCCAATCGCATCTGCACAGCACAACAGGCCGTATTCCCTCGCCGCCTCCGTTTTCCCTGTCGGCGAGGGGTGCGGCGGGACTCAGGGGAGCGCCTCAATGGAGTACACGCAGTTCGGACGGACGGGTGTGGACGTATCGCGGATCATCCTGGGCGCCTGGCAGTTCGGGAAGCAGGCGTGGGGGGAGATCCAGGACGACGAGTCGGTGCAGACGATGTTCGCGGCCATCGATGCGGGCATCAACATGATCGACACCGCAGTGGGGTACGGCTCGGGGTACTCGGAAGAGATCGTGGCGCAGACCGTGAAGGAGGCGCCGAAGGAGTGCCTCCTCGCCAGCAAGGTGATGGGCCCGCCAGAGGCCATCAAACAGGGCATTGACGCCGCCCTGGCGCGCATGGGCGTGGACTGCATCGACCTGTACCAGCTGCACTACCCGCAGCCAAACACGCCGATCGCCGACCAGGTCGGCGCGATGAAGGAGATCCAGGATGCGGGCAAGATCCGCTGGATCGGCGTCTCGAACTTCACCCTCGAGCAGATGCAGGAGGCCGTGGCGACGGCGCGCATCGAGAGCTGCCAGCCGCCGTACAACGTCTTCTGGCGGCAGTTCGAGGACGATGTGCTGCCGCTCTGCGGCGAGCACGAGATCGCGGTGATCCCGTACAGTCCCCTGGCACAGGGGCTCCTCGCGGGGCGCTTCCGCAAGCCCGAGGACGTGCCGAGCGATATCCGGGCGAACAACAAGCTGATGGCGCCGGACGTCCTCGCGCAGTGCGTCCCGGTGATCGAGCGCCTCGAGTCGATCGGCGCGGCGCACGGCAGGACCCTGGTGCAGGCAGCGATCGCCTGGACGATCCAGGCCCCGAACATCACCGCACCGATCATCGGCGCGCGACGCGCGGATCAGCTCGCCGAGAACCTGGGAGGCGTGGGTTGGTCGTTGACGGGCGAGGAGTGGAGCGAGATCTCCGAGGCCGGCAAGGCCATCAGCGCCGGGTTGGACTTCTCCAGCAACATGTGGGGCTGGGCGCCACGGTAGCGGCGGCCCGGAGTCCGGCCTGCGGCTAGTGCTCTGTCAGCCGTGATTCCTGTGGTTGCCGTTTGTCGTCGTGGGTCGGCTCACCAGAGCCGACGTCGTCCGGCATCGACCTGAAGGCTCTGTCGGCTCTGGTGAGCCGACCCACGACGACCCAAGGCTTCACGGCTGACAGACCACTAGACACCAAGAGCGGCGGCGGCGCGGTCGACGTCGGCGGGGTCGACGGCGATGACGGCGGCGAAGTGATCTTCCACGGCCACGGCGTAGGCGGCCTGGATGCCGATGCCGGCGACGGCCAGCTTCTCGGTCACGCTGACAAGGGCGCCGCGCTCGTCGTCGCCCTCCATGAGGAACACGTCCTGCTCACCGAGGGCCCAGGGCGCGCCGACCGAGGCCGGGCGGGCCCGGTTCAGGTCCCTGGGCACGGCGAGGATGACGCCCTCCGCGCCGCAGACATAGCCGGCCACGCTCTGCAGATCGATGCCCGCGTTCCGCGCGGCCGCGAGGACGTCGGCCAGAGCGCCGACCCGATCCCCGAGCGTAACCCTGAAGGCCGTCACCCGACGAACCGTCGCTGCCATCTCGCGCGCCTCCTTCGGTCAGTAAAGCCCCTCGACGGGAGCGTTGCGGTCGATCACGTCGATCCCGATTCGCGCCGCGTCGATCTGCACGATCAGGGGGAAGATCAGCGAGTAGCCGCTCACGGAGGCCGCGAGCTTCCCCTCCCGCAGCTCCCCCGGGGGCAGGTCCTCCTTGAGGAGAGCGTCGTAGCCGCGCAGCCACACAACCTCGATGTCCGCCGGCTCACCCGTGGACGTCTCGATGAGGCGCAGGCCGCCCAGGAGCTTACCGAGGCTGACGGGCTTCGAGGACTTGTTCTCCACCGAAAGGGTGAGCCGCAGGAACCGCCAGTCGGGCGCCGCACTGCGGCGGTCTGAGCCCTCCGTGTCCTGCGAGGCCACCGACTCGGTTACGTCGGCCTCGGTGAGGCAAAGCTCGCAGCCGCCGGCGCTCACCGTGTCCCCCAGTTCCGCCACCCCCGGGGGGAACACGTCCTGCTCCTGCAGGAGGATCTGGCGCGAGTGCGCGGTCGCGGCGACCGCGGCGGCGAGGGCCACGGCCGCGACGAGAACGGCAAGGACCATCTTGGCGGGGTTCACGGACCTGACCTCCGATTTCACCCGGCGCGCGCAGCAATCTCCGCGAGGGCGCGCACGGCCTGCTCGGTCTCCGACTCCGTCGTAAACGGCGAGACGCTCAGTCGCACCGCGCCTCGCTCCAGCGTGCCGAGGCTCTCGTGCGCCCACGGAGCGCAGTGGAACCCGCAGCGCGTAATGATACCATAATCCCGCTCCAGGCGCAGCCCCACTTCGGCCGGATCAAGCTCTCCAACGTTCAGCGCGATCAGCCCGGCGCGCTCCTCCGCCCGACGCGGACCGTAGACAGTGACGCCCGGGAGGCCCGCAAGTTCGGTCAGCAGGCGCTCGATCAGCGCCCGCTCATGCCCTCGGATGACCTCGACGCCGCGCTTCGCGACGAACCGCACTGCGGCACCCAGGCCGGCCAGCCCGGGGACATTGGGCGTCCCGCTCTCGAAGTAATCGGGCCGATCGCGCGGCTGCTCGTCCGAGAAGCTGCGGCTGCCCGTTCCGCCTCGGCAGAGGGGCTGCAAGTCGATCTGCGGGTCCATGAACAGCCCGCCCGTGCCGGCCGGGCCCAGCAGGCCCTTGTGCCCGGTGAAGGCCAGCAGGTGCGGCCGGTCCCGCGCGGCGTTCACCGGCAGCGCCCCGAGCGTCTGGCTTGCATCGACCAACAGGGGCACGCCCGCCTCCCGGGCCAGGCTGGCGACCTCCGCGAGGGGGAGGAGGGCCCCGCTCACGTTCGAGGCGTGGACCATGGCAATCAACCGCGTGTTCGGCCGAAGCGCCGCGCGGAAGGCCTCCTGCTCGGGGCTGAGCCCCTCGGGGCACGGGACGCGCGTGAACTCGATGCCCCGATCACGTAGGTGGGTCAGCGGGCGCGCTACGGCGTTGTGCTCCAGGGCGGTCGTGACCACATGATCCCCCGGGCACAGCAACCCATACAGCGCGAGGTTCAGTGAGTAGGTGGCGCCCGACGTGAGGACGATGTCGGTCGGGTCGGCCCAGCCCAGGAGCGTCGCCAGCCGTTCGCGCGTCTCGAAGATGAGCCGCGCCGGGCCCGCGCCAAAGGCCCCGAAGGAGCGCCCGGGGCCGCCCGCCCCATGCTCGAGGCACTCGCCCACCGCCTCGGCGACGCCGGGGGCCTTCGGGAAGCTCGTGGCCGCGTTGTCGAGGTAGATCATCCTGGGCCTCGCGTGGTGGCGTGGCGGGGACCTTCACCGGGGGGAGTATAGCACGGTCGGCCAGGGGAGGACAAACGAGCCCGGCGAGGCGCGCCGGGCTCGTTTGGGTGGGGCTGTCAGCGCAGAGGAGATCGGATCACGAGCGGGACTTCCGTCGCTTGGCCAACACCCGGCCGAAGAAGGCCGCGGCGCCCAACCCCATCAGCGCCATCGTGCCGGGCTCCGGGATCGGCTCGGTCGGCGGCGGGGGCTTGGGCGGCTTGCGGGGCCACGGCCACCAGCAGGACTCACCGTCTGCGGCGCCGGGGGCGGTCGTTGCGTCCTGCGCCACGGCCGCTCCGGATGTCTGGGCTCCCGCCACCGTTGCCTGCGAGAGCACCGTACCGATGACCAGCAGCCCGCACAGGAGTGCTGCGGCCCACAGCTTTCCCATGAGATGCGCCCTCCTCACCCTGACGTGAATTGTCGTCACCGTGAGTTCATATGGTACCGCACGCGGCGCAAGGGCG
>VGFB01000146.1 GCA_016869015.1 Armatimonadota bacterium | reverse complement strand
CACCTACCGCGCCACCGGGGACCCCTACTGCCTCAACGCCGCCCGCATCATCACCGAGCGCGTGGTCGAGCGCGAGCGCCCCGGCGGCGGCTGGCGACGGCACATGGTGCCCGGCCACTGCTACGATGAGCCTCGGCACCACGGCGAGGCCGGGTTCATGGTCGGTGTGTTGATGCGCGGGCTCAAGGACATGCACCTCGCGACCGGCGACGATCGCCTGCCGCCGGTCATCGTCCGCGCGGCCAGGAACATGGTCGCCGAGATGTACGGGCCCGAGCAGGAGGGCTTCCGCTACACCTCGTGTCCCAACATGACGCCCTCGCCGGGCATGAACCTCACCTCCACCGAGGGCTTCGGGTATGCCGTCACGCTTTCGGGCGATCCGGAGCTCACACGCATCTTCGAGCGCGGGATGGTCATCTCGCTGCGCAGCATGGGGGGCATGGGCAAGTCGATCAGCCATGCCACGCGCGGCACGCCCCACGCCCTGCGCGACCTGGAGAACCTCACGCCGACCGGCTACCGCATCGGTCCGGAGGGCGAGTACACGTTCCTGCTGCGCCAGGAGAAGCCCGAGGCCTTCCAGGTGCAGGTCCGGCGGCTGAGCGGCGAGGGCTCGGCGATCGGCGAGCTCGTCAGCGCCGACGGAGGCTGGACGCAAGCGGTCGCTGTGCTCGAAGCCGACGCCTCCGCCTGGGTCGCCGTTCCCGCCGAGGTTGCGCCGGGCACGGTCCGACTCTCACTCACCGTAACAGGTTCCGGCGCCTGGACCGTCGGCTCCACCTGCCTCGCCGATGTGGTGGAGGTGGGGGAGGGGTTCACCGTAGCGGCGGGACACACGGAGCTGTACGTCGCGGCGCCGGCGGACGACGTCGGCGTAGTGCGTGTGCGATGCGGCGGCGGTGAGAGCGTCACACGCCTCGTGCGAGGCTCCCGCGGGCAAGGGAGGTCGACCGACCTTCAGTCCGAGGTACACTCCACCCCGGCGCCCGGCGGCGGGCTGATCGCCGCCATCCGGATCGACAGCCAGGCCCCGGTTCGCGTGTCCATCGAGGGCGTCGCCCCTTACGTGTCAGCGAGCCGCGCGCATCTCTTCGCGCCCGAGTAGCCTGTCCTCACCTGCAGACACGAACGGGCGGAGGCCTCCGTAGACCTCCGCCCGTGTGTTGCTGTCGTGAGCCTTCACGCCAGCGGACTTGCCAACCGACCGTCACCCTACTCCACGTTCAGCCCCTCGATGTACTCCTGCACCGCCTGCAGCTGCGCGGCCTCCTGCGTCTGCAGCTCCTTGATTTCGCCCTGCAGCTTCTCGAACTCCGTCTCCTGCTCGCCGAACTTGTCGACGTAGCGCTTGTAGAGGTCCAACTCGCGGTCGAGCTGCTCCATGTTCTGGCGGATGCGGTCCTGCTCCTCGGTGATCTCCTTCAGCCGCGCCTCGCGTTCGGCGATCTGGCGTTGGGTGTCGGCGAGCTCCGCCTTCATCTCCACTAGCTTCTGCAGGGCCGCCTTCACCGATTCGCTGACCTTGTCCATCCGCACGAAGAGCGCGACCTGGTCGGCATCCGCGTCGGTGAGGGCGATGCCCTCGGAGAGGGGCTGCTCCTCGGTGACCTTCAGCTCCGCCTTGCCCTGCGGCTCGAGCGGAACGCGGAACCGGTACACCGAGCGCGTCCGCTCCTCGGGCTTCTCCGGCTCGATCAGCGTCCAGTCGCTCGCGAACGGGTGCTCGATGAGGAGCGCCTTCTTCTCCGCCGAGGCGCTCCGCGCCGTGAACTGCGTCTCCCGCCGGTTCTTGCGGGTGACGATCATGACCCCCCGCGAGACCTTCACGCTCAGGATCTCGGTGCCCGTCCACTTCTCCTGCTGCTCGACCTCCACGTCCAGGTCGACCGCGTAGGTCAGCAGGCGCTCATCGCCCGGGGCCACGTCCTCGATCAGCGCATCCCCCGCGTAGATGCCCCCGTCGAAGACCGTGATCGGCCCGGCCATGAGATGCAGGCCCGTGGTGTTCTTCAGCTTGACGCCGTTGTAGGGGTGCTTCGGGTCGGTTGCCGCGCTGAACACGGACACCTTCTCGCCCTCGGCCGCCGCGTTCACGATCGGGATCATCGCCGACTTCTGTCGGCCGATGGTCACCGGCTGATCGATGGCGTACTTGAACAGCTCCCCGGCCTTCTCGCCCGCCGCCATCGCCGAGGGCAACGTCGCCGCCATCAGCACATTGAGCGCCTCACCGGCGCTCGCCGGGGGCGCCGCCGGGGCCGCCATGCCGAGGCCTCCGCTAAAGCCCCCGTAGCCCCCCGGTGCCATCGCGGCCCGCTCGCGTCGTGCCCCATCGCGGTCGGCCTTCTCCTCCGCCGGCTCGGCTTCCGCGGCGTAATCATCAAGACCCCGGTCGTACAGCTTCGGCCGGGGGATCGCCGCTACCGAGGGCGGAATGACCGGGCGGGTGAGGTACAGCGGTTCGTAGAGGTCCTGGATGAAGCTGATCGGTCGCCCGGAGACCAAGGTCAGGTCGACGCTGGTCCAGTCATCATCCGTGGTGTTCTCGACGATCGCCCAGCCTTGCAGTTGCAGGCGCTCATCGAGCACCACCAGCCGGTAGCTCGTCTTCCAGACCGGCGTCTCCAGCAGGTAGCCCGCCGAGACGTTCCGCGCGCCCGTGCCGCGGAAGCTCAGCGTCACGGGGCGCTTGCTGACATCCCGGCTCTGCGCGAGCACGCCCAGTGCCTTGCGCAGGTCGCTCGCGATGGCCGCATCGGTGATCTGCAGCGACTTCACCTGCCAGATCGGGACCTCGACGATCCCCTCGTCGGTCAGCAGGTTGATGACCTCAAACTCGAGGACGTTGTCGCCCACCGACTTCCGCTGGGTCTCGACGCCCACAATGACCCCCGAGTGAACCTGGTCCGACTTCACGTCCGCCGTCGCCCCGCGCAGCCGGTTCAACAGCATCGACAGCGAGGGGTTATCGGAGATGTCCACCGCGAATGACGACAGGGTCCGCTCGATGGGCTCCTGCGGCGCATACGTCACGGGGGCCACGGTTCCGCCGCTCAGGTCCTGCACCACCAGCGACTTCAGCAGATCGGGGATCTGCTCCGTGCGGAACGTCAGTTCCACCTGGGCATTCCCCTCGACCTGGCCCTGACGCTGGAAGTACCCAACCCCGCTGGAGAACAGCACGACCTCCTTCAGCGGCAGCTCGGCGGCCGCAGCATACGCACTCACGATCAGACCCAGACCGATGCCCCACGGCATGTGTGATCTCATGGCAACCCTCCTGGTGGCAATGCGCACCAACTCGCGTCTCCGTCTGCTTCCGGCCTCTACGACACAACACCTTGCCGCAACGCTCCGACCTCCTTCGGTTGGACGCGCCGGGGGCCCTGCAGGTTGCCTCACCGCCGCAGACGAATGCTCGCCGTTGTAGGAGCGGCTTCAGCCGCGAGGCCGTCCAGGACGTTCGCGTAGGTCGGAGCACCTGCTCCGACGCCGTTGCCGTCCGTAGGTCGGAGCGCCTGCTCCGACGCCGTCGGAAAGGAGACCACCTCCATGCCCGAACCGCGCATCAAGCAGTCCGCTTGCTGGGGTTGTTTCTGTCGCGAGGGCGTCACGCCCGAGCAGTTCGTGAAGACCGCCGCCGAGGTCGGCTACCGCTCCATCGAGATGGGCCCGCAGGAGCACTGGGACCTCATCAAGGCGCACGGGCTTGAGATCGCCATCTTCGTCGGACACAAGTCGCTCACCGACGGCCTGAACGACCCGTCGAACCACGATCGCATCGAGGACGAGCTGAACGCCAGCCTCGACTTGGCCGTGGAGTACGGGGTGCCGACGCTGCTATGTCTCAGCGGCAACCGGCGCGGGATGTCGGACGAGGAGGGGTTGGGGAACTGCGCGGACTGCCTCCGCCGCGTCGTGCCGGCCGCCGAGGCGAGGGGCATCGCCCTGGCGGTCGAGCTGCTCAACAGCAAGGTGAACCACCCCGACTACATGTGCGACCGCACCGCGTGGGGGGTCGAGCTGTGCAACCGAGTGGGCTCCCCGCATGTGAAGCTCGTCTACGACATCTACCACATGCAGATCATGGAGGGCGACCTGATCCGCACCATCACCGGGAACATCGACTACATCGCCCACTTCCACACCGCCGGCAACCCCGGCCGCCGCGACCTGGACGACGAGCAGGAGATCTACTACCCCGCCGTCATGCGCGCCATCGCCGAGTCCGGCTACACCGGCTACGTCAGCCACGAGTTCCTGCCCAAAGCCGACCCAATGGAGGCGCTCCGCGCTGCGTTCGAGACGTGTGACGTCTGAAAGCGTGTATGAGACGGTGGTGGAGACGTTGGGACTGCCTGCCCCGCGTCGTACCGCGGGGTCCCCGTCTCGCGTCGGTCGGGCATCCTGCCCGACGCCGTAAGTGACGCGCGGGGACTGTCCCCGGTTGGCGGTGGCCTTCTCACACACCCTCTGAGACCCAGCGGCTCATGGCCGGAAGGTGAGCCGCACGAGCGCGATCCCGGCCGAGGCCGCACCCCAGACCGCCAGACACACTCCAATGAGCGCTGCCGCCTCAGCGAGGTCGGGCAGCGCCAACGCCGGCCCTAGGATCCCGAACGTCGCTGGGACGATGGCGGCGGCTGCGTACGGTCTGCGCCGGTCAAGCCACCCGATGACGACCCCGGGGGCCAGTCCGAATGCAAACCCGACCGCGAGCAGGCCGGGCAGCCATACCGGCCCGAACGCCGGAACCGCCCGGTACTGGGCCATCCCGCTTAGCAGCGCACCGGTGACCGTGGTCAGCCCGTAGCCTACGATGGGTAGCGCCAACGCCGCGACGATCGTGCGTAGCCAACCCTCGTGCCACTTGGGCGGCGTTGGGGGCTCCTCCGAGAGAGGTGACGGCGGAAGGTCCACGCGATCATCCCCTTTGCCTCCAGTGACGGTGTCTGAGTCCGTGGGTTGCGCCACGACCTCAGAACGCGCCGGGCCCGCCTCCCTCGTCAGGAGCCGGGCCCGTGGGGCGGCTCGCCAGAGCCGCAGACGCTTCCCTCCGCCGTGCGCTACTTCATCCCCAGCCGCCGCCGGATGCGCTTCAGCTCCCCGCGCATGGCCTCCTTGTAGCCCTCGACGCCGTCTTGCTGGTAGGTGAGGTCGCGCTCAGGGGTCGGTGCGCCGGCCCCGGTCAGGTGTAGCCCTTGCAGACGCCCCTTGACGGCCACCGTGTCCATCAGGACGCGCATGAGCTGGACCAGGCAGCCCTCGTCGCGGCGCGGCACTTCCAGAGTGACGTTCGGCACGCCGTTCGCGGTGAAGTCCGCCTCCACCCCGGCCACCGACGCGTCCTGGATGCGTTCCAGCGGCAGACCTCCCAAGTCGGCGAGGTCGCCCATGAGACCCGTCGAGGCGGGGACCTTCGTGCCCCCGCAGCCCAGGTCGCCCCACTTGACGAACACGACCACCTTGTCCCTGGGCCCGCGGACGACCCCGTTCAGGATCGAGTGGTTTCCGGTCGGGCCGCGGGTCGGGATGACGTTCAGCCCCTCTCCGCGCTCCTGGATCGACTCCGAGTAGAGCTGCGTGAGCCAGTCGCCCAGGTACCGGTCATCCGCGTAGTTGTAGAACAGCAGCACGCTCTTGTGCAGGTACTGTTCCGCCAGATGCAGCCACTTCGCGAGCTGGAAGGCGGCGTTCCTCGCGTTGGCGCTCTTCACCCCGAAGGCCTGCTCGTGTCCGTGTGCATAGCCTGCCAGGGCCGCATCGATCCGCTTGCCTGGGCCCAACCGCGTCGCGTCGGCGGCCAGCGCCAGGGGCAGGAGCCCCACCGGCGATGCGACCGAGAAGCGCCCGCCCACGCCCTCGGGCACCGGAAGCAGGCCGAAGAACTTGCGGCGGTCCTGGTAGAGCAAGCTGCTGTCGGCGTACAGCGTGGTGGCGATGACGTTCCGCTGCCAGTTGCGCACCTTTGCCTTGCGCAGGGCCTCGCGCACGAGCAGTGAGGCGGCGAAGGTCTCCGCAGTCTTCCCCGAGCGGCTGACGACGTTCACCAGCGTTCGCGGGAGCTTCCCCTCGGCGCCCAGCGTGCGCAGCGTGGCGTCCAGCCGGCGCGGGTCGAAGGTGTCCCCGCCGAAGTGGACCTCCAGTCCGCCGCCGCGGCCGGCTTTGGACAGGCGGTTGTGTAGCGGATCGTCGAGGGTCTCGTGGATGACGCGCGGCCCGAGGTCTGAGCCCCCGACGCCCAGCAGCAGCAGCGCGTCGAACTCCTTCCGCGCCGCCTCGGCCAGCCGCTTCACCTCGGCGATGGTCTGCGTCTGCTCGTGGCTGACCGTCCACGCGCGCCAACGCTTCGCAAGTACCTCTTCGCCCAGGCTCTGCTCGGCGAGGAAGTCGGCCTGGATCTGGACCAGCGCGGCGTCGACTTCACTGATGTGCGCCGGAGACACGCTGCGGAAGATCACATCGTCCTTGGCGATCCGTAACCCAATGCGTTCCGGGCTGCGTTCCATGGCCATGCACTCCGTCCTTGGGCTAGTGCGGCGTCACTCGTGATTGTGAGGATGTGTCGTCGTCGCTCGAAGGGCCCACTTCGACAACGACGGTGACGGAGCAGCGCTCCGTCCTACGACGGCGACGGATGGGCGTGCGGAACGGGCCGTCCACCAATCCAGACAATCACGAGTGACAGACCACTAGTGGCCTGTCACCCGTGATTCTTGTGGTTGCCGTTTGCCGTCGTGGGTCGGCTCACCAGAGCCGACAGAGCCTTCAGGTCGATGCCGGACGACGTCGGCTCTGGTGAGCCGACCCACGACGACCGAAGGCTTCACGGCTGACAGCGCACTGGCTTCCCTTGGCTTCGATCCAAACGCTTGCGTTTCGGAGTTCCCGAATGTCGCCCCGTCCCCCTCCCGGGCCGCTCGTCGCATTCCCCGTCCCCTGCGCCTCTCCCGCCTCCCTCGCCGACTGTAGCCCATGTATGGTACTCCTAGAGGACCGGGCCGCAAACTAACCGTGCCGCAAACCGATTTGACACCCCCCCGGTGATCGCGTATACTTTCGCTTCGTACCCGCGTGCGGGTACCATGTAAGGCCGTGTCAGAGGTAGGCTTCCGATGCAGTATCGACCCAAGCTCTGGATCGTCCTGTTGCTGCTGCTTCTGGTGTCCGCGTTCGAGATCGGCTTCCAGCCGATCCGGTTCATCCGCAGCGGGCAGACGCTGGAAGCGACGTTCGACTTCGACCTCGGCGAGTCGGCCGGGGCCGACGACGAGGCCCTGGCGGCTCGGGTCCCCGAGATCGAGACGAAACTCGATGCGGCCGGCCTCAAGGCCCTCAAGGACGTTCGCTTCCTGAACCCCACGACCCTGCGGGTTGTGACCGTTGTCCTGGAGGAGACGGATCGCGCCGCCGATCAGGGCCTCGCTCTCTCGGCGGTGCAGGAGGAGTTCAAGAACGCGAAGCTGGCGGAGGGCGGCCTGGCGGATGCCGAGGCGCTTCCGGGACTGGTCAAGCGGTTCGGTCCGATTGGCATCTTCCGACCGACCCCGCAGGTGCAGCTGGGGTTGGATCTGCAGGGCGGCGCTCATGTAGTTCTGCAGTGCAAGCCGAGCACCGAGATGACGTTTGCCGCGCCCGAGGACCGGCCGCTGTACTCCGACGAAGTGCCGACCGAGGAGACGAAGGAGCCCGACGCCAAGGCGGGGGAGGAGAAGGGGGACACGAAGGGTGCGAAGGCCCCGGAGGGCGTCTGGAAGCCGAAGTACAGCCAGGAGACGCTGCTGGCAGAGGCCGAGAAGGTCCTGGAGCAGGCCGGAGTGGAGCACTTTGAGGTAACGGCGCCGGCGCCTTACCGTCTTCTGGTTCGGACGCAGAGCACCTCCGAGGAGACCGTGGCGA
>VGFB01000145.1 GCA_016869015.1 Armatimonadota bacterium | reverse complement strand
GCCGATCGGAACGTCGGCGTCTGCGTATCGTGCACGCTGGGCCGGTCCTTCCGCTGCGCCAACCACACGTGGCTGGGCTCGAAGATCGAGCATGCGAAGGTGGCTTCGGCGCGCGTGCCGGAGCCGTCAGCGGAGGAAGTAGGCGGGTGAGGTGGGCGTGCCGTCGGTTGTCATGGAGATGCCCAGCTTACGGAGCCCGGTCTCATCGCCGGACCCGGGCTGGTGCGTGAGGTGCATCTCGGCCCCCCGTAGCCGGGGCAGGGTCTCGACCCCGGCCTTCGCAGCGGGGTTGGCGGCGGCGCTGATGCCCAGAGCGATCAGCACCTCCTGGACGTTGAGGCTGGGCGAGTGGGAGTTCAAGTAGGCGGCCTTGAGGTCGGTGAGGCTCTGGATGACGCTCTCGGGCAGCAGGTGGATGTGATCCGGCAGCCCCGCCAGGTGCTTGATGCCGTTGAGGATGGCCGCGGACGCGGAGTGGAACAGGGGGGAGTTCTTCCCGGTCACTACCACTCCGTCGTCCAACTGCAGGGCGGCGCCGCAGTAGAAGCCATCGTTGCCCCGCTCCGTGCGTTCGGCCTCGGCCGCCGCTTCGCGGGCCGGGGCGACCACGGGGCGGTCGGTTGCCGACAGCCCCAGCCGGACCAGCAGCTTCTCGACGCGCCGCAGCGCCTCGGGCGCACACAGGCCCCGACCGTGCTCCCAGCGGTGGCGGAAGTACCGGCGGATGACCTCCTGCCGGGAGGCCTCCTGAACCGCCGCATCGTCCACGATACCCGCTCCGGCCCGATTCACGCCCATGTCCGTAGGCGAGTGGTAGGCGGGAGCCTGCCCGTCCTCGGCGGCGATCCGGTCCACGATCGCCTTGAGGATCGGGAAGTTCTCGATGTCGCGGTTGTAGTTCACCGCCGACGTCCCGTAGGCTTCCAGGTGGAACGGGTCCACCATCACGATATCGCCCAGGTCGGCCGTGGCAGCCTCATAGGCGACGTTCACGGGATGGTCGACCGGGAGGTTCCAGATCGGGAAGGTCTCAAACTTCGCGTAGCCCGAGGCCGCTCCCCGGCGGTGGTCGTGGTAGAGCTGACTCAGGCAGGTCGACATCTTGCCGCTGCCTGGGCCGGTGCCGGTCACGACGACGAGGGGCGCCGAGGTCTCGACCGGCGGATTCCGGCCGTAGCCCTCCTCGGAGACCACCAGGTCGACCTCGTTGGGGTAGCCCGGGATCTCCGCATGACGGTACACGACGATCCCCTTGGCCTCCAACTGCCGGGCCAGGCGGTCCGAGGCCCCGCCGCCGCGATGGCGGGTGAACACGACTGCCGACGTCCCGATCCCCCAGTCGCGCAGGTCGTCGATGGCTTTGAGGGTCGCGACTTCGTAGGTCAGGCCGAAGTCGCCGCGGATGCGTCCGCGCTCGATATCCTCCGCGTAGACGCAGAAGATCACGTCAATGTCGTCGCGGAGGGCCTGCAGCAGGCGCATCTTGGCGTTGGGGTCGTAGCCGGGGAGCACGCGGGCGGCGTGGAAGTCGTAGGTCAGCTTGCCGCCGAACTCCAGGTAGAGTTTGCCCCTCGAGCGCTCCACGCGCTCGCGGATGGCGGCGGTCTGCTCGTCGAGATACCGCTGGTTGTCAAAGCCAATGGCAGGCACACCTTTGTACCTCATGTGGGGGGGTCGGGCGGGTGTTCGGCGGGTCAGGTTCCCGCACCTTCTAGGGGAGTGGTGGGACGCCGCCCGCCCGCGGCCCCCGTGGCGCGCCGGCGACGTAGGTGGCGAGGATCGCTGAGGGGTCTGTGCGGTAGACGATCTGAGACAGGAGCTCAGCCGGCGTGAGCTCGCGCGCCTCCGGCGGGGGGGGCTGCACGACCACGAAGTCAGCCCACGTCCCGGCCTCCAGTTTGCCGATCTCCCGCTCCAGGCCCAAGGCCTGGGCGCTTCCGACCGTCGCCATGTAGAAGGCGTGCAGCGGGCTGACGAGGGTGACGGCATCCTGCAGCCCCAGCCGGGCCGCCACGCGGCCGAACAGCGCCTCACCCTCGGGTAGGGCGGCGAACTCGCTGCGGAAGGCGGCCAGCCGATCCCCGGCGGCCCGCTCCGTCGCGTGCCGGGCGCGGGAGGCAAAGCAGGCGCTCTGCATCTCATCGAACATCGAGAGGCTGGGTCCCGCCCCCACGTCCGTCCCGAGGCCCACCGTGATTCCGCGCGTCCGGGCCTGCGCCAGGTCGAACACCCCGCTGCGCAGGAAGAAGTTGGAGCTCGCGCAGTGGGCAATGCGGGTCGTCGTCTCAGCGAGCAGGTCCCACTCGGCCGGGGCTAGATAGAGGCAGTGGGCCATCACCGTGCGCGGCCCCAGCAGCCCTGCCTCGGCATAGACGCCCGTGTAGTGCGGCGCAGAGGGGAACATCCGGCCCACGGCTGCCAGCTCGTCCGGGTTCTCCGCCAGGTGGGTCTGGATGAGCGCGCCGTGCTCCTCCGCCAGCTTCGCCGTCTCGCCCATCAGCTCCGGCGAGCACGTGATGGCGAAGCGCGGGGTGAACGCATAGCGCAGGCGTCCCTCGGCGGCCCCGTGCCACTGGGCGCAGAGCGCCTCGGACGCCCTCAGGGACTCCCGTGTGTCCTCGCAGAGTTCCGGGGGCGAGTTCCGGTCCATCATGACCTTCCCGATGGCGGCCCGGACTCCCGCCTCCTCCGCCGCGCGGAAGGCCATCCGCGTGCCCTCGGCGTGCACCGTGGCGTAGAGGAGGGCGGTCGTCGTACCGCGCGCGAGGGCGGCCGAGAAGAAGCGTCGGGAAACGGCGAGCGCGTGATCGGGGTCGGCAAACGCCGCTTCGGTGGGGTAGATGAAGCGCTGGAGCCAGGGGAGGAGGTCGTAGCCGTCGAGGGCCATCGCGGCGTACTGAGGGATGTGAGCGTGCAGGTCGATCAGCCCGGGCAGAATGGCCGCTGGACGCCAGTCCGTGATCGGGAGATCGGGGAACTGCCCGGCGAGAGTGGGGAAGTCGCCCACTGCGGCGATGCGGCCGGACGCGTCAACGGCGAGACAGCCGTCGGCCACGTGGCTGAGGCGGTCGGGGGCCGTCGGACTGAGCAGGCGGCCGCGATGGAGCCGTGTGACGGCGGCCTGCCCGGGAGGGGTCGCCATGGGTCACTCCGGCGCAAGGGTGAAGGCGTAACAGGCCCCGAAGGGCGTGCGGCCGCGGGCCTCCAGGCGCAGGGCGACGCTCGTCTCGCGGGTCAACTCCTCCGCGAGCGTGAACGGCCCGAAGGTCGCATCGCCGAAACGGGGCACGTCGTCGCGGAGAGCCGAGTCGACGGGCAGCGCGCTGTCCGGCCCCGCGACCAGGAACACGCCCCCGGGTCGGGACCCGGCCCGGGCGGGCGCGACCCACCGCGCCTCCCCGGTGTTGCCCAGCGCGGCGAACAGCTCCACCCGTCGTCTCGCGGGCACGCGCACCGTTGCACCGGGGCCTACGTCCAGCCACTCCCCGCCCGCGCGGATGCGGACCAGGTTGAACTCCGCATTCAGGTACTTGGGCGGGTTGGCCCCATTGCAGGCCGTGTTGCCGACGGCAACGAGGGGCGTGTTGGTGGAGTCGGTTCCCGTGCCCGCGGTCCGGAGCCCGACGCGGCGCCCCTGCCGGCGGAGCCGCACGTACTCGTCGCGCCCGCTGAGCCACACCTGCGAGTAGCCCCGCGGATGGAGGTCGCGGTCGATGGTGATCCACGCCTCCGGGGCCCCCGGTGGGCGACTCCGCGCTACGCGGTCCGCCCACCGGCGCACCTCCAGGGCGCTCGGGCGCGGGGCGCCGTCGGGGCCCATGATGCCGTAGTCCGAGTTCTCTCCCACGCGGAAGCCGCCCGGGAACCACCACCCGGCCGAGCCGCCGGCCCCGGACCAGAGGACCATGCGGTAGAGGTGCTCATAGAGCTGCCGTTGGGCCTCGAAGCGCTCCGGCGTGTAGTCGGGGTGGACGCTCAGGCCGAACTCCGCCCAGAACACGGGCTTGCCGGCTCCCGCGTGGCGCGCGTACTCGGTCGTGAAGCCGCCCTGCTCGAAGCTCTCCCACGGCCCGCCGAGCCCGTAGCCCTCAGGGGAGATGAAGTCGAGGTGCTTCGCGCCGCCGGCCAGATCGAAGGGCATCTGTCCATCGACGCCGGGCTGGCCCGTGCCGCCGTACCCCGAGCGGACGCCGATGAGGTGGCGAGGATCGGCGGCCTTCACCTCCCGGGCCCAGCGCCCGTAGGAGTTGCTGACGAGGTCATCGAGGAAGCGGCGGTAGGCCGCGACCATGGCCCGGTGCTCCCCGTCGTTGAGGATCTGCTCCTGAGAAGGCCCGGTCACCTCGCCTGCGGGCGTGCGTGGCACGGGGGAGCCCCAGTCGTTCTCCGCGGCCGGTACGCTGCCGTAGCGCTCGGCGATCCACGCCGACCAGTGGGGGTCCAGGGCCCGGCGCCTCTCGTAGTCGCCGAAGTGAGGCTCCCAGGCGATGTCCCAGGCCCAGATGGCCGGGTTCTCGGCCAGGCGTCCGGCCGCGATGAGCTCCCTGGCCCGCTGAACGTTGAACCCGACCGGGTCGCCGCCGCCGACGAAGACGTTGGCGCGCAGGCCGTACCGGCGGCAGAGGTGCAGGAAGTGCAGGCCCGCGGGAAGCTGCTCGCGGTCGCCGAGCAGGATGCTGACCGAGTTGATCTTCAGCGCCGACAGGGCCTGCAGATCGCGGCGGATGACCGCGGGATCGTAGTTGCCGGGATGCAGCCAGTGCAGCCAGTAGCTGGGCGGCTCCAGCCCGGTCGCGTTGGAGGGCCAGTAGTTGATGCCGTGAGGGCGCCACGGCTTGCCGTTCACCACGAAGTCGCCGTCGCGGACCGCCACGAACTCCGCCGGGTCGGCCTGGGGCGCAGGCAGCCGCACCAGCTCCTGGGAGACCGCGTCCAGGCAGACGTTCCCCCGCAGCAGTTCGATCTGGACCCGGTACAGACCGGGCTCGACGGCGTCGCTCCACTCATCGGAGACGGCGACGAGGGCGCCGGGAGCCGCGTTGAGGGGCCAGGTGCGCCGGAACAGCACCGCCGGCCGGTCTGCCGGCGACACGGAGGCGCGGAGGGTGAGGTCGTGCGCTTGCGGGGAGCGGTTGAGCACCTGCGCCCCGATGAGGGGTCGCTCACCCGGCAGGTAGCCGAACTGGTCGCTGCCGCCTTTCACGAGGTAGATGGCGTCCGTCAGTCGGCGCGCCATCCTCCCGATCAGCGAGGAGACCTCAGACCGGTGGGTCGTGAGGAAGCGGGCGTCCTCCACGCCCAGGACCCCCCACGCCGCGTCAGGATAGGGCTCGGAGAGCGAGAGGTACAACGAGGCCGCGCAGCCGCGCTCAACGCCATCCGGCCCTCGCGCGATGACCAGGGGGACCCAGCGTCCGGGGCGCATGGCCTTCAGGCCGAGGCCGCGCGAGCGAGGCAGCGCACAGCGCAGGCCCGGAGGAGACGGCAGGCGGAAGGCCGAGTCGAGGAGCGTCTGCTCGCCATCTGTAGCGAGTTCCCGCACGCCGGCCGGCGGGAAGGTCTTGTAGGCCGGACTGACGGCCTCGATGATCGGGGGCGGCTGGGCGGCCAGGGGGAAGGGGGCGCGGGCCGTACCGATCTCGGCGACCCAGTAAGCGTGAGAGCCATCGGGGAGCGGGGAGTGGCTCTTCGTGAGCCCCAAGGCCAGCCGGGAGGCGCGCTCCGGATGGAAGCGGTCTTGGGGCCCGCCTCGGCCCACTGCCGGGCTGTCCGCCCAGTAGGCGAAGTCCCCGGGCGCCAGCACGAAGCGTCGCCACTCCGGCGAGAGCGCAACGGCGGTCATCCAGCGGGAGCCGTCGGTCTCCTGCCACTCGATCGTCAGATGGCTCGTCCGCGGGCCGCCCTTCGCCCAGAGACAGGTGAGCGTCTGGTCCTGACCGAAGGGCGTGTGCGGGAAGTCGCGGCCTAGCGTGTTCCAGCTTCGGAGGTCGGCGACCCGCACAGACAGGGCAGCGCCGGCTCCGGCCGGTCCCGGCGGGTGGAGCTCGAGCGTCGCGTCGTGGTCCGCCGGGCCGTGGTCGCGGCGCCAGGCGGAGAGCTCCTCGGCGCTGAAGGCGACGGCCACGCGCTCAGTCGGCGTGGCGGCCAGTGCCTCCGGGAGGGGCAGCCACCGGTCTGCCACGCGCACGACGGTCTCCTCGCCGAGGGGCCCGCCGAGGAAGATTGCGTTGCCGCCTCGCCGGAGGTAACGGTCCAGCGCAGGCAGGACGCCGGGAGGGAGACGGCGAGTGTGCGGGAGGAGGAGCAGGCCAACCTCGTCAGGAATCGAGACCTCGTCGGCACCCGCCGGGAGGACTCGAGCTTCGAGGCCCTCCGCCGCCAGCGCAGCGCGCAGGAGAGCGATCACCTCGGGGGAGGCGTCGGGGAGGCCCGTCTCCAGGATCGCGGCCTGCCCTCCGCGGGGCGCAGGCGCCTCCGCGACGCCCTCAACCTGGAGATCGTCGAAAGCCGCCTCCATTGCATCCACCATGAGGGCCGGCCGACCCCGGCGGACGGCATCAGCCCCCGGCGGGAACGGGTGTCCCCGCCGGAAGAGCAGGTCCCCGGTCAGGTCATCGGTGATCTCGCCGAGAACCCCGGTCGGCGTGAGGTCGAGCCGGAAGCGGTAGGTACGCCCGAAGGCCCACTCGAAGCCGTCGAGGGCCCCGGGGCTGAGCTCGAGGCGCGCCGGCCCCTCGCTCTGCGCTTGCCACACCCCGTCCCGCATTTCCAGCAACTCGGCGTAGTGGCGGGCATCGGGGCCCTCGACCACCGCCAGCCGCCAGAAGTCGCTCTCGCCGAGCCACACGAGGAGCGCCGCCGCCGCCCAGCCGCCCTCGCCCACGCGCCGGACCGGGGTGATCCGGACGGAGGCCTGCTGGTCTGCGGAGATGGGCGCAGCCCCCGTCCAGCAGAGACCCCGGGCCGGGCTGCGGCCCACCAGCCGCCCGTCCTCGACGCGCCACTCCCCCGATAGCTCGTGCCAGGCGAGGCTGAACGCCCCGCCGCGCTCGTAGCCGGAGAAGCGGTCGGTGAGCAGGGGCGAGCGCCCGGGGGCGCCGGTGAGCGCAACGAGAAGAGCGGCCGGGATGGCGAGATGCGTCATGCGGTACCGCTCCAGGCGGCGTCACATGCGCTCGGGCGCGTCGATACCCAGGAGGCGGCAGACCGTGGCCAGGACGATCCGCGTGGCCTGCACGAGGCAGAGCCGCGCCCCCGTAAGGTCGGGCGCCCCGGAGTCGAGGACATGGCAGGTCGTGTAGAACTGATGGAACAGGGCGGCGAGCTCCCGCCCAAAGGCGGTGAGCATGTGCGGCCCGCGCGTCTGGACGGCCACCTGCAACTCGGCCGGGAAGTCGGCGAGCCTTCGCAGAAGCGCCTGTTCGTCCGGATGCGTGAGCAGGGCGAGCTTCGCCTCGGCGACAGGCGGCACGCCCGCCCCTCCCTCCTCGGCCTTCCGCAAGACGCCACAGGTGCGCGTGTGGGCATATTGCACGTAGTAGACCGGGTTCTCGCTCGCCTGCCGGGCGGCGAGGTCCAGATCGAAGTCCATGTGGGCGTCGATGGTGCGGGTGAGGAAGTGGAAGCGCGCGGCGTCGCGGCCGACCTCTTCCAGCAGGTCGGTGAGGTTGACGATGGCGCCCTTGCGCTTCGACAGACGCACCGACTCCCCGCCCCGCAGGAACCGCACGATCTGGGAGATGAGAATCTCCACCCGATGTAGATCGATCCCGATGGCCTCGACCGCGGCCCTCATGCGAGGCACGTAGCCGGCGTGGTCCGGACCCCAGACGTAGATCACCCGATCGAAGCCGCGCTCGAACTTGTCGCGGGCGTAGGCCAGGTCGGAGGCGATATACGTCGGCGCGCCGGTCTCCCTCACCAGCACCCGGTCCTCGTCGTCGCC